>CAZFHT010000174.1:0-2543 GCA_964518785.1 uncultured Eubacterium sp. | reverse complement strand
TAAACCACCGATAAAAAAATTAAATTAATTTACACACTTTACTTGACAAACCCTAGGGGGCGAGAATCCTCCCTGTCTCACCTATCAAAAGGGCACCGTTTCCGGTGCCCTGCATTGCCATATTTCAGAACATTACAATCGGAATCCTTCCAACATTGTATCCAGATTTTTAATAACCTTTTCATTTTCTTCTACGGAATCGTCCACCGCCCTAATCTGACGCTGGATTCCCAGAATACTTTCTGTGTTTTCCTGCACCACCATAGTCTCTGTCTGAAGTCCTGACGCAATATCAGATACCCGGTTCATGATTGTGTCCATACTTTCTTCCAACTGTTTCATATAGTTCATGCAGGTTTCCATCTGACTGCCAAACTCTGTCGCATCCTGATAATATGCCTCCCCGGTATGCTCTAGCATATCATAATCCTCCATAACCTGCGTGTTTACGATATTCAACAACCGGAAGGACGCGTCTGACAACTCCCGAACCATCTTGGTAATTTCCTCATTGATGGCACCTATTTCGTTGGCTGTACCGGCAGACTGCTCCGCCAGATGACCAATCTCCGTAGCTACCACCGCAAAACCTCGTCCGGACTCCCCGGCACGTGCCGCCTCAATGCTCGCATTGAGAGAAAGCAGATTGGTCTGGGAGGCAATCTCAACAATTTTCCCGGTAAGCTCGCCAATTTTCTCTACCTGCTGTGCCTGTTCTATCTTTTCTTCCAACCCTTTGCCAATTTCATTTACTTGTTTCTGCATCTTCTGCTTAGCATCCACTGCACGATTCTGGAATTTTTTTGCATTTTCCTGAATCACTGCCGTATGCTCAGCGTGTTCTCCCGTCTCCATGAGAATCGTTTTTGCCAGTTCACCGGAGGAAACTGCCTGCTCTTCAATATTTTGCACCTTCGCATTCATATCAATCATCGTTGCCGATGTCTCCTGCATAGCTGCCGACATGGATTCTACTTCCATAACCGACCTCTTCATGCTGCCGTCTATATTTTCCGTAATCTCCATTAACCGTTTCTCATTCCCCTGAACCTGTAGCAGCATACTTCGGAGACCGCCCATAAATTGATTCATGCTGTTTGCAATTGAACCGACTTCATCTTTGGCATTTACAGAAATTTGTTTTGTAAGGTCTCCCTCGGAGGATGCCAGTTCCTTCACTTTTCCATCAATAACTCTCACATTTTTCGCCAGATATCCGCTGATAAGAAGAGCAAATACCAAACTTATAACGAGACTGATACATTCCACAATTACTACAATCCGCAGCATATCTGAACTTTCTTTGTTAATGGTTTCTACCGAGCAGTCCACCCCAACAAGTCCCACAACCTGACCTGCCTTATTATAGACAGGAGCAAAAGCACTGTAGCACTGCCCCCATTCATCATCCGTCACTTCACTGTCCACCGTAATATTTCCCTGATATGCCTGTTCAATTACATCGTAGCTCTCATAAGTTTCTCCGATTGCAGCGGTTTCCACCCCTTCCGTAGCCACATCTACAACAAACTGGAGTTCATCACCAACATATCTCATTGTGTAAATGTACTGAACGGAATCTCCCTGCAAAAAATTTTGTAACTGGTCGTGAACGGTTTTATACGCCTCTCCATTCTCGTCCCCCTTCTGTATGGTATCCATCAAATCGCCATCTACAGTTGCCGCCGCCATAGCCGCCACGCTTTTGGCCTGACTTTTACTCTCGTTTAATAAGTTCGCCTGCATCTGCTTTAGACAAATGCCGCCTATGAAACCACCGGAAAGTAATACACACAGCATCACACCTAACGAAATTTTCGTTTTAATCGACCTTATCTTCATATCTTTCGTTTCTCCTTTCGCCTCTTTTGTTAATGCACAAAGACAGCTCTGTTCTTCAATTTTTGCCCTTTATTGTTGTATCGACTTTTTTCCGGTTATATTTATTTTTATTTTGTAAAATTTATCCAAATTTTTTCTATGCTATTTTCACTCCTTCGTAATCGGGTACTTTTTCACCAGCTTTGCGATGTTCAGACAGTGGTCGCCCACTCGCTCCAAATCCACCAGAATCTCACTGAAATATGAACCCTGCGTAACTTGACATTTTCCTTTCCCCAGTCGTTTAATGTTCGTGTTACGCATTTTTTCTACCTTTTTATCAATCTCCTCTTCCATATTATAGATTACTGTATACAATTCCTGACTCGGCTCCTTGAAGTGTTCACAAGACAAGTCGTATATTTTATAAACAACCTCGGAAAGCTCCTTCAACTCCTTCAAAGCCTTGCCGGAGAATTTCTGTTTATTTTCCTCCATCTGTTTCTCATATCCGAGAACGTTCTCTGCGTGGTCACCGATACGCTCCAAATCGGTCACAATGTGATACAGGTCGCTGACGTGCTTCGCCTCGCTTGGAGATATGTTCAGCTCACTGGTTCGAATCAGTGCAGAGGTAATCTCTTTATTCAGAAAATCTACGGCTGCCTCATTCTCTGCAAACTGCTCCTCGCTAATCGGCATTTCATCATAAAACACCTTGG
>CAZFHT010000173.1:0-2594 GCA_964518785.1 uncultured Eubacterium sp. | reverse complement strand
GGGCACATGTTTTCTACTTCTTGTGAATAAATCATGTCGTAACTCCTTTCAGAAATTTTATTATCTTATCACTGTTAAGAACTATGTACAGTCATAAAAAAATGATACAATATTTTCGTCAAATTGTCAATATTCGCATGGGGCGGTTCATCTCTTTGCGGCAATCTCCCCCTGCTTTTTATAGATACTTCCAGACGGTATATAGCCGCGGACACTGGACAGCGGATAAATATTTGTATTGGCACCGATAATAGAGCCGGGATTTAAAATACTGCCGCAGCCAACCTCCACTTTGTCACCGAGAATGGCTCCCATTTTCTTTAACCCGGTCTTTACAATCTCACCATTAACCTTCACTTCAACCAGCGTTTTATCTGACTTTACATTAGAGGTAATCGAACCGGCTCCCATATGAGACTGAAAGCCCAGAATCGAATCACCGACGTAATTGTAATGAGGGACTTGAACTTTGTCAAAAAGAATGACATTTTTTAATTCTGTGGAGTTGCCAACGACGGCGTTTTTTCCTACAATGGCATTGCCCCGAATAAATGCACAGTGCCGGATTTCAGCTCCCTCATCAATGATAAGCGGTCCATTCAGGCAGGCAGTAGGCGCAACAGACGCTGACTTCGCCACCCAGATATTTTCGCCCCGTTTTTCGTATTTATCCTCCGGCAGCTTCTCCCCTAACTTCAAGATAAAATCGCTGATTTCCGGTAACAGTTCAAAAGGATACGTCTTCCCCTCAAAAAGTTCTTTCGCAATCGTATTTGACATGTCAAATAAAGCATTAATTTCAATTTCCTTCATGCTGCAAACCTCCATGTTATTTTTTAATTATATTTTTAAATTAAACTTTTTATTTTTTCTTTCCTTGCGGATTTTTAACCCGTTTACTTTTCTTATAATACCCTGCCGCCATGCGGTAGTAAGAATTCAGTTGTCCCCGGTTGTCCTCTGCTTTTGCCTGATTCACCAGCTTGGTGACGAAACCGGAAAGTTTTTTCATATACTCGTCCTCCGATATGGAACCGTCCGCAACTCCGGTCAGTCCCTTTTCCCAACTGGCTGTCAGTTTCGGGGATAACATGGCGGGCATGGAATAACGCACGATTCCGCAAACCAGCTCTCCCTTTAACGCCGGGGTGATAATCTGAGTTTTTTTATTCAGATTCAGATAGCCGATGTTAAACAGCTTTTTCAAAATTTCTGCTCTGGTAGCGCTGGTTCCAATCCCGCTGCCCTTAATCTGTGTCCGAAGCTCCTCGTCCTCAATCAACTGTCCGGCATTTTCCATGGCAAGAATCATTGATCCGGAATTATAACGCTTTGGCGGAGAAGTCTCCCCCTCCTTCACGTTACATTCCTCTAATTTTACCGACATGCCCTTTTTCAATTGTGCCACAACCTCTTTTAATTCATTTGCATCAATGCCGCTGTCAGCGTCGTCTTCTTCTGTGGAATCTTTTTTCTTCGAAAAAGAAAACTGGGACACCGGCAAAAACCCCTCCTCCATCAGAACTTTTGTCGAGGTAAAAAATTTCTCATCCCCGCTTTTTACCGTAACATTCAATTTCTGGTAAATCGCAGGCGGATAAAAAATGCTGAGAAACCGCCTCACAATGACCTCATACATCTTTGTCTGTGTCGGTGCGAGCGACGACAGGGCACCAAGTCCCTGACCAGTGGGAATGATGGCATAATGGTCCGTAATCTGCTTGTCATTCACATAACGTGTCTTTTCCAGACCTTTGTACGTCTGATTCTGGGATATGTAAGATAAATACGGTGCTGCCTGCAGATACCCCTGCAAGCCCTTTAAGTTCTTCCCAATTTCCTTTGCCACTGCACTGGAAAGCACACGGGCGTCAGTACGAGGATAAGTGACCAGTTTCTTTTCGTATAACTCCTGCACGATAGCAAGCGTTTCGTCCGGACTGATTTTAAAAAGTTTGGAGGATAAATTTTGCAGCTCTGCCAAATTGAACAGCAGCGGCGGATTTTTCTTCTCCTTCTTTTTTTCCACCGACTCAATAACCGATTCCGCAGGCTGCGGGTTCATCAAGGAATCAATCAGTGCCAGTGCATTCTCTTTTTCTTTAAAGCCATTTTCTTTATAAAGTGCCGAAGAGGCGAAAAATTTTGAACCCTCTACCGCTTTCCATTCTCCCTGAAAATGTTTTCCATCCAGTTCAAAGGTGCCAAGAACACGATAAAACGGCGTTTTTACAAAATTTCGAATCTCCCACTCTCTTGTCACGACCATGCCCAAAACACAAGTCATGACACGACCAACCGATACGGAGGTCCATTTTTCATCTTTAAAATTATTATTCAGCCAATATCCATATTTGAGGGAAAGCACTCTGGAAAAATTAATGCCCATCAGATAATCTTCTTTTGCACGCAAATAAGCCGAATAGCTGAGATTATCATACTCAGCCATCGGCTTTGCCTCCCGGATTCCTCTCATAATCTCGTCCTCTGTCTGGGAGTCAATCCATACCCGGAGTTTTTTCTTCGTATCCGGCACCTCTGCCATCTGGTCTACAAGGCGGTAGATGTATTCTCCCTCTCGTCCTGAGTCCGTA
>CAZFHT010000172.1:0-2670 GCA_964518785.1 uncultured Eubacterium sp. | reverse complement strand
GGAGGAACAACAATGAACGAAATTATCAAGAAAATTGAGGAAGAACAGTTAAAAGCTGAGGTTCCGGTATTTCACGTTGGCGATACTGTTCGTGTACATGCCAAGGTAAAAGAGGGACAGCGTGAGAGAACACAGGTTTTTGAAGGTGTCGTGCTGAAAAGACAGGGTGGCAGCACTCGTGAGACATTTACTGTTCGCAAATTCTCTAACGGCATCGGCGTTGAGAAGACATGGCCGCTTCACTCTCCAATTGTTGAGAAGATTGAAGTTGTTCGTCTTGGTAAAGTAAGAAGAGCAAAACTTAATTATCTCCGCGGTCGCGTAGGTAAAGCAGCTAAGGTAAAAGAATTGGTTAAATAAGTCAACATTTGCTTTTCAAAAGGGACAACGTTCGTTTGTCCCTTTTTCAATATGAGGTGAAGGGTATGAATCTCCGTTTTGAAGAAGAGAGAAAACGAGAACACAGAATACAGATTTTAAAAGAAACGGTTTATTTTCTCATTGCCGTCGTTATTGTCGTGCTGCTGGCATGGCTTGTTGTACGTTTTGCACTGAAAAAGGTCAGTGTGATTGGCAGTGCGATGGAAACGACCTTGTACAATGGTCAGGATGTCATTGTAAACAAGACATCTTACCTTATTTTCCGCCCGAAGAGGGATGCTTTGGTTGCCTTTTATCCGGAGCAGGAGGAGGAAGAAGAAGACTCCTCAATACAAAAAGATTCTACCATATCCATTCGTCGAATCATCGGTATGCCGGGGGAAACGGTACTCATTAAAGATGGTATTATCTATATTGACGGGAAAGAATTAAATGAAAAATATGATTTTGAAGAAATTTTGTCTCCGGGGCAGGCAAATGAAGAGATTACGCTGGACAGTGACGAATATTTTGTATTAAGTGATAAACGCTCTGACTTGGACGACAGCCGCAGTTCTACTTTTACGAAGGTAAAGAAGAAGAATATAATCGGCAAAGTTATTCTCACGTTAAATCCGTTTACGGTTCCAAGCGGCCCCCGGCAGGATAATACCGAGCAGGAAGAAGATAAGGAGAGTTAGTATGCATTTTCAATGGTATCCCGGTCATATGACAAAAGCGAAACGGGCAATGCAGGAGGATATAAAACTAATTGATGTTATAATTGAGTTAGTGGATGCGAGGATTCCTTACAGCAGTAAAAATCCGGACATTGACGAGCTGGCGAAGGGAAAATCCAGAGTATTGCTGTTGAATAAGAGAGATATGGCAGATTCTTCTATTTTGACAAAATGGATTTCCTACTACGAGAAAAAAGGATATCTCGCTCTTGCCATCAATGCAAAAAAGAAAAATGAGTTAAAACAAGTGAATGTGCTGATTCAAAAAGCGTGTCAGGAGAAAATCGAGAGAGACCGCAAACGTGGTATCCTGAACCGTCCGGTAAGGGCAATGATTGTCGGAATCCCTAATGTTGGCAAGTCAACATTTATTAACAGCTTTGCCGGAAAAGCCTGTGCCAAAACCGGAAATAAACCGGGTGTTACAAAAGGAAAACAATGGATTCGTTTGAACAAACAAGTGGAACTTCTGGATACGCCGGGAATTCTCTGGCCGAAATTTGAAGACCAGAGAGTGGGACAGCATTTGGCTTTTATCGGCTCTATTCGGGATGAGTTAATTCAAAGTGTCGATTTGGCATTAGATTTGATTGAATTTTTGTGCCAGAACTATCCGGGCACACTCAAAGAACATTATAACGTGGAAGAGTCCGAAGATTCCGTTTTGATACTTACTCAGTTGGCTCAAAATCGCGGCTGTATACAAAAGGGAAATGAGCCGAATTTAGATAAGGCAGCCTTCCTTTTGTTAGATGAATTTCGCAATGCCAGACTGGGACAAATCTGTATCGAATCACCGGACTCATTGTAAGACGAGGAGAAAACAATCATGAAAATTGATGAAGAAATAGAAGACAGTTTACGCATATGCGAAGAATTGAAAGAGTTTTACCAGAAACCGGAGAAGGAACCGGAAATTCTTAAAAGACCGGAATTTGATTTTACTCCTTACGAACAATCCCCAGTGCCGGAGACAGTGGCAAAACAAGAACAAACGAAAGAACCGGAGACAGCGATAGCACCAGAATCATTGAAAAAAACAGAGCCAGTGAAAAAAGCGGAGTTTACAGAAGAAATAAAAGATGAAAAAGCGGAAGAAAAAAAACAAGAGGAACATTCGCCGTCACATCCGGTTTTGCGTGTAGTGTTAAATTGTGTCGTCTGTATTGCTACGGCACTGCTGCTCTCTATACTGATAACAAAATTTGTGGCACATCATACTTCTGTGGAGGGAAGTTCGATGGAGAACACGCTGGAAAGCGGTGACCAGTTAATTGTTGAAAAACTCAGCTATTATTTTAGCGAACCAAAACGATTTGATGTCATAGTCTTTCCCTACAGTAAAAATGTCAGTTATATCAAGCGGATTATCGGGCTGCCGGGCGAGACAATAAAAATCGAGGATGGCACTATTTATATTAACGGAGAGGTCCTGACCGAGCATTACGGGAAAGAACAGATAGAGAATCCGGGACTTGCCGCAGATGAAATTCTTTTAGGTGAGGATGAATATTTTGTCCTCGGTGATAACCGGAACGCCAGTGTGGACAGCCGTAAAGCAGAGGTGGGA
>CAZFHT010000171.1:0-2727 GCA_964518785.1 uncultured Eubacterium sp. | reverse complement strand
GATAAATTTGTAGAAACAGTATAACATATTGTATGCCGCTTTTCAAGATTGATTCGAAAATTTTTTCTACAAATTCATCGAAAAATATTCACACAATCTCTTAGCTTCATCAAAGTCATTTAATTTAAATCGATAAAGGTATTCACACGTTTCGCTGGCCGTGACATGTGTTTTTATCTCCTAGAAAAATCCCCACCAGTTTTTACGCTGATGGGGGTAACAAATATCACATTCCAATCACGCAAATTCTAACAAAGATTGGATACAAGTAACTTGCGCCAAAGCATCCTAGCTTCTTGGGACCAGTTATCTTAATTCCCTTTTCTTGCAATTCCATGGCTTTTTCCAATGCCAGCTTAACCGTTGCTCTCGTAATGGACTTTTCCTTACGTGTAAAGAAAATCTCATTCCCCTTTATTGTATAATAAAACCGCAGTCCTTTCGCAGTGCTAAAAGGATATTCTTGGAATAATATGAGCGTATTCCACAGTGCAGCCTCGACTTCTGACTTATTTCCAGTCTCTATGACCTTTTTCAAAACTTCTACCGACTGCTTCCGGCTCCGAAACTTGCGAATACGCTCTGCCGTAACTGACGCATCCTCTAGTTTATATATCGCTTTGGTATACGGCAGATAGCTATGAACCGATGCCCGCTTCAATCCTGTTGCCTCCTGAATTTCTATAATGGTCTTTCCCTGCTGATGCAGCTGGTTCACTTCCCTGCTGATTGGTGTCTCATACACACCGGCTGTAATGAGCAGTTTTCGCACTTTAAGCCGGGTCATAGAAAATTCTTCGGCAATCAACTTTAATTGCCGATGTTCGGGGTCCTCTGATGCTTCCTCCCCTGCTGCCGGGTTGAGATAGGAATCTGCAATCGTCTCAATTAACTGACTTCGTATATTCTCTGCATCATAATCTGGTTTTCTTCTTGGACGTCCTGTCTTTTTCATTTTCGCTTACTCCTCCTTTTCATTTCAATCTAACATACATTTCAAAAAGAAAACCGGCTTACACCGGTTCTCCAAAGGTATCCGGATGCTCCGGGTCAAATGCTTCATTTGCCCACATCACGGTTACAAGATTTTCTGTTTCACTTAAATTGATGATATTATGTGTCCAGCCCGGAATCATGTGGATTGCCTGAATCTTATCTCCACTTACTTCAAACTCCACAACTTCATCTGTACCGATTTTCCGCTCCTGGATCAGTCCGTGACCAGCCACCACAATGAAGAACTCCCATTTGCTGTTATGCCAATGCTGTCCCTTCGTAATACCCGGCTTGCTGATATTTACAGAAACTTGACCATGGTCTGCTGTTCTAAGCAGTTCTGTGAAAGAACCTCTGGCATCGCAGTTCATATTTAGGTCAAAAGCAATCTTCTCTTTCGGAAGGTATGTCAGATACAGGCTATATAGCTTTTTCGCAAAGCTGCCTTCCGGAATACATGGCATCACTAGCGTCTCCGGCTGCTGTTTAAAGGATTCCAGCAAATCAACAATCTCTCCCAGTGTTACCTTGTGAGTAGTTGGCACATAGCAGTATTTACCATTCTCCGTTGGCACGGTACACAGTCCATCATACTCGCAGTGCTGCTCCTTCCCCTCCAGCAAATCAAACATTGCTTCAATCAAATCATCAATATACAGCAGCTCCAATTCCGTACTTCTGTCATTGACGGTAAACGGCAAGTCGTTCGCTACTGCATTGCAGAATGTAGAGACTGCTGAATTGTAGTTTGGACGGCTATGCCCCATTAGGTTCGGGAAACGATAGACTGCAATCTTCGCACCAGTCTCTTTACCATAATCAAAGAACAGCTCTTCTCCTGCCAGCTTAGACTTTCCATAGTCTGATTCTCCATAACGCCCGATTAGCGTTGCCTGAATGGAACTTGACAACATTACAGTTGCCGTATTGTGATACTTCTTCAATGTATCCAACAATGTGGATGCAAAACCGAAGTTCCCACTCATAAACTCATCATTGTTCTTCGGACGATTAACACCAGCCAGATTGAAAACAAAATCTGCTTTTTGGCAGTATGTCTCCAATTGCTCCGGTGTGGAATCCAGGTCATATTCGTAAATCTCGTCAATATGGATATTCGGACGAGTCCTGTTTTTATTTTCTTTGATATTATATAAATTCGCTACCAGGGCGGTTCCAACCATTCCTTTAGCGCCAGTTACTAATATATTCATATGTCTGTCCTCTTTTATAACTCTTTTCTCCACACCATCTTGTTGACAACCCCCGTATAACTCTGGATGACCTTCACAACCTTATCTGATACATTCTCATCTACATAATCCGGTACCGGAATGCCCAAATCTCTATTCTTATTCATTTCCACGGCTACATCTACAGCCTGTAACAAACTGTTTCCGTCAATGCCCGCCAGTATAAAGCAAGCCTTGTCCAGTGCTTCCGGACGCTCGGTAGAGGTACGGATACAAATTGCCGGGAACGGATGCCCGACTGATGTAAAGAAACTGCTCTCCTCCGGCAATGTACCACTATCGGATACAACAGCAAAAGCATTCATCTGCAGACAGTTATAATCATGGAATCCCAGCGGCTCATGCTGGATTACTCTTTCGTCCAGTTTAAATCCTGTTGCTTCGATACGCTTCTTTGAGCGAGGGTGACAGGAATAAAGAATCGGCATATCATATTTCTCCGCCATGGCGTTGATAGCATTGAAAAGAGATAAGAAGT
>CAZFHT010000170.1:0-2788 GCA_964518785.1 uncultured Eubacterium sp. | reverse complement strand
ACTGGCCTGGGAGTCACCTCCACCGGACGTTATCCGGCATCCTGCCCTGTGAAGCTCGGACTTTCCTCACCTGTTCCCTTTCGTCTGAACAGGCGCGTTCATCTGTGCTACTCAAGTTAACTAATTCAGTAGTATACCACCACCGATAAATTCCCGCAAGATAGAATTTAACGGTACATCATGGGGATCCACCGGAATAAAGTAATCTAAAAATTTCAACAGCCGCTGTGCCTCTGCGTACTCCGGACAATCCTTTGTCACTTGAAAAAGCACCGGATCGGCATATAATTTCATGGCGGCAAGCTCATAAATCAAAGCAGAGTTGAACATGGCGTCTGCCTCCTCCTGAAAAGGAAAAATATTTTTCGCCTCGCCCCGCCGCACAGAATTCCACATAGAGATGGTTTTCTGAGCAGAATTTCCTCTCGTTCTGGAATCCCGGATAATCCGGCGAATCAGCCTTGCCTCTGTCGTAGGAATCCGGTTATGTCCGTCCAAATTCAGTGTCGTGAGGGCACTGATATATATTTTGTACTTATTCTCTCTCGGAATTGTATAGGTCAGCTTATCATTCAGTCCATGAATTCCCTCGATAACAAGAATGTCATCCCTGCCAATCTGCAAGCCGGGCTTATCATACTCTCTCATTCCGGTAATAAAGTTATACGTAGGCAGTTGAACTTCCTTTCCCGCCAGCAAATCATTCATGTCCCGATTAAACTGTTCGGTGTCGATTGCCTCCAGACATTCATAATCATAAGAGCCTTCTTCATCCTTTGGCGTATTGGCCCGGTCGACAAAATAATCATCCAGACCAATCGGGTGCGGACGCAGTCCCAGTGTTTTCAACTGGGTAGAAAGACGATAGGAAAATGTCGTCTTTCCGGACGAGGAAGGTCCGGCGATTGTTACGATACGGCACCCCCGTTTGGCAATATCCTCCGCAATGTCGCCAATTCTTTTCTCATGAAGTGCCTCCTGCGTCAGCATAAGCTCTTGAAACTTTCCATTTACAATCACTTCATTCAACTCGCCAACAGTAGAAACCTGTAATTTTTGCTGCCACTCATTGGCAATCTGCATCGTCCGGTACTGTTTCATGCTTGGATGATACTCCGGCATGGTTGTCGGCTCATGACGTTTCGGTGCCACAAAAACAAAGCCCTCGTCAAAAAGCTCCAGCCGAAAATACTGTAAAATCGCAGTGCTGTAAGGCATGGCACCATAATAGTAATCAACAAATTTGCCGAGATAATACACCGTCATCCGGGAATTTCTGCGAAACTCCGTCAGCTTTTTTTTCATCGGCATATTTAACGATTCAAATAATTGTCTGGCGTCCCTTGTACTGATAACCTTCTTCTCAAATAAAATATCTTCCTCCACATAACTTCTCATGCGGGATTCCACTTTTTTCAAAAGCTCGTCTGTTAATTCCACATCCCCCTTGATACGGCAGAAATATCCGGTATCCAGACAAAAATCAATGCGGACTCCCTCCAGCTTGTCATGAGGAAGTTCTTTGTAAAGTGCTTTGATTAACAGCATTGACAACCCGCGTATGTAAGCCCGGTGTCCGTCTTTATTTGCTGTCGTGCAAAATTCTACATGGCTGTCCGGCACTACTTTGTGGTAAAGTTCCTGAATCACGCCGTCCACTTTAGCCACAATAACCGGATATTCATAATCATTCTGATATTCTTTACTCAACTCATACAGTGTCATGTCATCCGGACACGTAATCGATTTATTTTCTAGGACAATCTTCATTCGAATCCCTCCGTTCTGTCAAATTCCTTATCCTTCATACCCAGTACAGGTATTTATCGGTCGGTACACCAGTACCTCTCCCAATGTCATCATTGTATGCTCCAGCTCCCGAATTCTTGCTTCGGTATGTTCGGTTTTTTTCTGTTTTAGCTGTTCCACAAGATTTTTTGATTTCTCGTATTCTTTCATCAAATACTGATGATAGCACAAATCTTTTTTCTCCGGTAAATATCTACCATAACAAAATTCAGCATAAGAATACGCTTTTTCCTCTTTTAGTTTTTTCTCGTCCCGCACCGCCCGAATCGCAAGATAAAATTTACCGCCGTCCACACAGCAGCTCTCTTTTTCGATTCGGAAACCGAGCTGATATACAAGACGGCGAACTTCTTCCCAGTCTGACTGCGGCTGTAAAACCAGCGTCTGCACCTGCAAAAGCACTTTCGGATTTTTTTGCAAAATCTGTGACACCAGCATCCCGCCCATTCCGGCAATCAAAAGGGTATCTGCCTCTCCCGGTGTAAGTTTTTCCATACCATCACTGAGACGACAGTCAATCTTTGATTCCAAATGGTTTTTCTTTATGTTAGCCGCCGCAATCTTCAGCGGTCCCTCATTTACATCCATCGCAATACAGTGACAGCCTTTTTCTGCCGCCAGACAGATGGCAACGTAACCATGGTCACAGCCAATGTCTGCCACCTTTGTCCCGGCAGACACCAAATCCACATTCATTTTCAGTCTCTTACTTAATTCCATCAATCCAAATAATCCTTTAACTTACGGCTGCGGCTCGGATGACGCAGTTTGCGGAGTGCCTTCGCCTCAATCTGACGAATACGCTCTCTTGTGACATCAAATTCTTTTCCCACTTCCTCCAGCGTTCTGGCTCTTCCGTCGTCCAGACCAAAACGCAGGCGCAAAACCTTCTGTTCCCGTTCAGTCAGCGTACCGAGTACCTCGACAAGCTGCTCCTTGAGAAGTGTATGAGATGCTGCCTCTGCCGGAGCAGGTGCAT
>CAZFHT010000169.1:0-2811 GCA_964518785.1 uncultured Eubacterium sp. | reverse complement strand
CTTTTATCTCTGCATAGGTTGCTTTGCTTTCAGCCGAAGTCAAATCCAGCTCATCCAGTTTTATCTCTACTTCAATTCTATCATCCGGTTTTTGTTGGGACAAGAGAACAACCGCCTCAACATGTCCCCCCATAGGAAACATATCGCACACCCTCACCTTTCTCACCTCATACCCTGACTCCCCCAGAATCTTCACATCTCTGGCGAGGGTTGCCGGGTCACAGCTTACGTACACAACCCGTTTCGGATTCATTTTCACGATGGTATCCAGCAGCACACCGTCACACCCTTTGCGGGGAGGGTCCACAACGACTACATCCACCGCATTTTCCTTGCCGTCAGACACCACGTCCGGCACCACATCTTCTGCTGCCCCGCAGCAGAACGACACATTTTCTATGCCGTTCAGCTTTGCATTTTCGCTGGCATTCTCCACCGCCTCCGGCACAATTTCCACGCCGAAAACACGACCCGCCTTTTGAGCGAGAAAAAGCGATATCGTACCGATTCCGCAGTACAAATCCCACACTTTTTCATTCCCCTGCAAGTCGGCAAATTCCAGTGCGGTCCGATACAGCTTTTCTGTCTGCACCGGATTTACCTGATAAAAGGATTTCGGGGAAATACGAAAGCGGATGTCACCTATACTGTCCTCAATATCGGTTGTCCCCCACAAAGGTATCATCTGGTCACCGAGGATGGCATTGGTTTTCTTCGTATTTACGTTCAGGCTGATACTGGTCATCCCCTCAACGGCATGCAAAATGCGTATCAATTCATCGCTGTGCGGCAAGGTGCTGCCATTTATGACAAGGCATACCATAATCTGCCCTGTGTGATAGCCCCGGCGGACATAAATGTGCCGCACGAGTCCTTTGTGTCTCTCCTCGTCATAAGCCGAAATGTGATATTTTCTCATAAAATTCAGCACCAAATTTACTACCTGATTAATGACCGGGTGCTGGATGGCACATTCCTGAACCGGAATCAGTGTATGACTTCTTCCGGCAAAAAATCCCATTACCGGATTGCCATTTTTGTCTTGACGCACCGGGAACTGAGCCTTGTTTCGGTAATTCCATGGCTCGCTCATTCCCAAAACAGGCAGCCATTCCACCTTGGACAAGTCCACACCGCCAATTCGTGTCAGGCAGTCCTTCACCTTCTTTTCCTTAAAATGGAGCTGTCCCTCATAGGAAAGATGCTGCAATGTACACCCGCCACAGGCTCTGGCAGATGGACAAGGCGGTTCTGTCCGCTGTGGTGAAGGCTCCAGTATTTCCAGCAAGCGGGCAAAACCATAATTCTTTTTTAACTTCATCAGCCTTACACGAACCGTCTCGCCCGGTAAAGCCTCTTTCACAAAAAGGGCATAGCCATCCACATGACCGATGCCCTCTCCATTATTTCCAAGATTATCAATTTTCACGACAATCTCGTCATTTTTCTTCCACTCCATGCTTTCCTCCATAACACAGCCATGAAAATCCCGGCTGCGTCTTACTCCTCTGGTGATGTCTGACGCAGATTGCTCTCAAACATACGGTTATAGCCAAGCCAGCCCATATCGTCCCCAGCCTTTTTGAACACCTCTGTCAAAGTCTGTAATTTGGCGTCTGCGTTATCTGCCAAATGCAGTGCCATTGCCTCCATAATCGCCGGAACCTTCGGAGAGCCAAATTCCAGTTTGCCATGGTGAGACAAGATACAGTGAACCAGCTCATTTTTCAGCTTTGTCGGAAATCCCGGAACTTTTGCCGCTGCGTCCTCCATGGCACGGGCGCCGATGTAAATGTGCCCTAACATCTGTCCGTCATCGGTATAATCATTTTGCGGAAAATCGGATATTTCATCAATTTTTCCCATATCATGAAAAAGTGCGGCAGTAATCAAAAGGTCTCTGTGCAGCATTGGATAATGCTCTATAAAATACTGGCACATATTCGTGACGCTTAACGTGTGCTCCAGCAGTCCGCCCATAAAACCATGGTGGACACTTTTCGCAGCCGAATGTTTTTTGAATTTTTCTATAAATTCCCGGTCCTCCACAAAATACATCTCAAGAATTTTTCTCAAATAACGGTTCTGTACACTTGCCACATATTTCAAAATTTCACTGAACATTTCATCCACATCTTTGTCTGTGGAAGGCACATAATCCGCCGGGTCATACTCCCCTTCATCACTTTTTCGCACGCGGGAAATATTCATTTGCAGATTGCCCTGAAAACTGGTAACCATTCCTTCACAGTGAATATAATCCATGGCGTCAAAATCCGCAATGCCATTATTCAACTCCCATATCTTTCCGTCTGCTGTTCCCGTTTTATCCTGCAATGTCAAGGAATAATAGGTCTTTCCTGCTTTCGTCTTTAATACCTGTTTTTGCTTGCACAGGTACGTTCCTACAAACTTCTCTCCCTCTCGGTACTCATTTAAATAATTCATTTTGTTTCTCCATTCTGTCATTCTCTTTTTTCATTGTACCGACATTTCCGTTTAAAATCAAGGCAATGTTTACATTTTTCATATAAACTGCTATTATGATGTTACTATGATGTCTATTCACAGTTCATAAAAATATGAAATTCCGTTCGTCGTGCTTGCACGTAAGATACGGATGTCATATTTTTATGAATCGGTGAAACAGGAACCGCCCCCAAATGAGCAAAGTTAGCTCCGTAAGGAGCGAGAAAGAGTGCGTAAAGCGCTCGACTTTGCGAATGTCGGCGGTTCTCGTGAATAGACAATATGGTAATGTGGAATGAAAGGCTGGATAGAATCGTGAATAAAAAGGTTTTACAAACATTA
>CAZFHT010000168.1:0-2940 GCA_964518785.1 uncultured Eubacterium sp. | reverse complement strand
ATATGGCACATATGGATATGCATTACGGACACAGTGTAAATGGTGTTGCTTATCTTCATACAGAGATTTTGAAAAACAGTGAATTGCATCCGTTTTATGAGATTTATCCGGAGAAATTTAATAATAAGACAAATGGTATTACATTCCGCCGCTGGCTGCTGCATTGTAATCCGGAGCTGGCAGATTTTCTGACGGAGACAATTGGAGACGGATACAAAAAAGAAGCAGAGCAATTAGAAAAATTGCTGGCGTTCAAAGAGGATGACCGGGTGCTGAATCGTCTGATTGAAATTAAGAAAAATAATAAGCACAAGCTGTCTGTCTATTTGCAGGAGACACAGGGAATTGAACTGAACGAGAACTCGATTTTTGATATACAGATAAAACGTCTTCATGAGTACAAGAGACAGCAGTTAAATGCACTGTATGCCATTCACAAATATAGAGAGATTAAAAAAGGCAGGAAACCGACGTCTCCGATTACTTTGATTTTTGGTGCGAAAGCGGCACCGGCTTATCGGATTGCGAAGGATATCATTCATTTAATTCTCTGCCTGCAGCAGCTCATTGAGGAAGACCCGGAGGTTCGTCCGTACTTGAAGGTTGTCATGGTGGAAAACTATAATGTGACGAAGGCGGAGAAACTCATACCTGCTTGTGATATTTCAGAGCAGATTTCTCTTGCGTCGAAGGAGGCAAGTGGAACCGGTAACATGAAATTTATGTTGAATGGTGCTGTGACCTTGGGAACGGAGGATGGCGCCAACGTGGAAATTCATGAGCTGGTGGGAGATGAGAACATTTATGTATTTGGTGAGGACAGCGATACGGTTATTCAGCGTTATGACAGAGGGGATTATCACGCCAGAGATTACTATGAGGGGAATAAGGATTTGAAAAAGACAGTCAACTTTATTATCAGTAAAAAAATGCTGAAGATTGGCAGCAGAAAACATTTGCTGAATCTTTACAATGAACTGATTTGCAAAGACTGGTTTATGACGTTCCCTGATTTTAATGATTATGTGGCAGCGAAAGAGAGAGCTTATGCGGACTATGAAGACAGCCGGAGATGGGCTCAGAAAATGCTGGTCAATATCGCAAAGGCAGGATTTTTCTCATCAGACCGTACCATTGCACAGTACGATGAAGATATATGGCATTTGTAAGAGAAACGAAGGAATTAAGATATCATAATAGATTCTGAATATTGAGGAGTCCCCATCCTTGTTTTTCATGGGGGAGATAAAGATTTGTACTGGAATTTTTCAGGCAAATCTTTATTTCTTTTGGGGTAAGATAAGGGCGGCTTTCCAGTAAAAGGGCAACGGCACCGCTGACGACAGGAGTGGACATGGAGGTGCCGCTTTTTACGGAATACGCGTTCCCTCGGTGAAGGTTGTAAACATTGGAGCAACTGATAATCTGGGAGCCGGGAGCTACAATGTCCGGTTTTTTTATACAAGCCATGGTGGGACCGATACCGGAATGGTTCGGGGTGCCGGGAATGTCATGGGAGCCGACCGTTATAATTTTTCGGGAATTTCCGGGGGCACTGATACTGTAGCGGTCAGGACCTTTGTTTCCCGCAGCCGCAATAACGACAATGCCGGAATCCCACAACTCATTTACTTTCTTTACAAAAGTGCTGTTTTCACTGAATTTGTTTGGATTATTGGCACCGATGGAAATGTTGACGATTCGGATATTTAAATTATGACGGTTTTTGAGAATCCAGTTCAGACCACGCAGAATTCCCGCTATCGTTCCGTCCCCGGAACGGTCCAGAACTTTAACGCCTACAAGACGAGCCTCCGGTGCGATACCCCGGTAAAGACCGCCGGACAGCCTGCCGTCTCCGGCGATAATTCCGGCAACGTGAGAACCATGTCCGCTGTCGTCATAGCACAGCCGGGTGTTGTGAAGGGCATCATACCAGCCGCAGATACGGTCACGATAATCCGGATGGGGTGAAAGACCGGTATCCACAATGGCGATCGTAACGCCCCTGCCGGTAAGTCCTTTCTTGTAAGCCCAGTCTGCATGGACAATCCTTCCCACTCGATTCATGAACCGTCTCCTGTTTTTTTGTAACATTTTGTTATATTCTATGGAAAAGAAGGGGGAGTTGTTACAGATTACCTCGTCAAGCTGCTGAAAAAAATAAAATACAAGGTTGACCGATGGTCATTTTCGTGATATACTGCATAATATGAGAAATGAACGATGGTCATTTTTTGAAAATAATTCATTGTAAAGGAGGCGTGTATCATGGCGATTAACTTTGGTAAATGGATTGCCAAGCATAGAATTTTTATCATTATTCTTTCTGTGCTTTTGCTTATACCGGCGGCAATCGGATACATTAAGACCAGAATTAACTATGATATACTTAGTTATCTTCCGGAATCACTGGAGACGGTGAAGGGACAGGACATCATGGTAGACCAGTTTGGGATGGGTGCCTTTTCCATGGTGGTAGTGGAGGATATGGAGAACAAAGACGTTGCGGCACTAGAGGAAAAACTGGAAGCAGTAGACCATGTGGAAAAGGTTATCTGGTATGATGATATTATGGATATCAGTGTTCCGGTGGAAATGCTCCCGGACAAATTGCAGAATGCACTGTTTAAGGGAAATGCGACATTAATGATTGCGATGTTTGACAATACGACATCCGCAGATGAGACGATGGAGGCTGTTACCGAGATGAGAAAAATCGTGGGGAAACAGACCTTTATCAGTGGTATGTCCGGTGTTGTTACCGATATAAAAAATCTGGCGTTGGCAGAGATGCCGGTTTATGTCGTTGTGGCGGCACTGCTGGCATTACTGGTTTTAATGTTGACAATGGATTCCTTCGTTACCCCGTTTATCTTTTTGGCGGGAATCGGAACAGCCATTGTTTACAATATGGGAACCAACATTATTTTTGGTGAA
>CAZFHT010000167.1:0-2993 GCA_964518785.1 uncultured Eubacterium sp. | reverse complement strand
CGAACCCCCGACACCTTGGTCCGTAGCCAAGTGCTCTATCCAGCTGAGCTACACGTACAACGCAAGAATTATAATAGCAACTTTCACTTCAAAAGTCAAGAAGTATTTTCATTTTTTTTTAAAAGATTTTGCAATCGTTACTGTTCAGAGGGTTACAAGTGTATATAGAGCGACTGACGTGCTAGGACGTTCAAAGCTCTATATACATCTTGTAACTCCTCGAACAGAGGAACAGTAACTTGAAATCTTTTCTCCTTTGTGATAAATTAAGTTATAGAAACACCGAGGTGTCTTATCAGACACCGGGGAGGACAGGGAATGAAGAAGATAAAGATTTGTGGCATAACAGAACAAAAAGAAGTTGAATATTTAAATAAAGCCGGGGTTGACTATGCCGGCTTTATTCAGTTTTTTCCTAAAAGTAAACGGAATCTGCCTGTCGCCATAGCAAAAGAGCTTATTGCTGGGCTGGATTCAAAAATTCAGTCCGTAGCCGTCGTGGTAAGTCCCAGCGGGGAGCAGTTGCGGGAGATTGAAGAGGCAGGGTTTTCCATGGCACAGATACATGGGGAAATCAGCGACAATCTGTTGGCTGCGGTGAAACTGCCGGTACTCAAGGCATTCAATATTACGGATTTGTCAGAATTTTCCAGGTTTGAGGAAAATGAAAATGTAGTGGGATATGTGTTTGATGCGCAGGTGCCGGGAAGTGGCAAAACCTTTGACTGGTCCGTATTGAAAAAAATTCCTGCCACGTCGAAAATGACGCTGCTGGCAGGGGGGCTCAATCCGTCGAATGTTGCAGAGGCTTTGCTTTCTACAAATGTAGATGGCGTGGATACCAGTTCCGGAGTAGAGAGAGAAAGCGGTGCCGGAAAGGATCCGGAGAAAATTCGGGCATTTGTACAGGCAGTGAAGGGAGTGGAAGTATGAATCAGGAAGAAAAGAAATATCTTAAACTGTTGTCGGAGAAGTACCCTACGAAACAATCCGTTTGTCGTGAAATTATAAATTTGAATGCGATTTTGAATTTGCCAAAGGGAACAGAGCATTTTATGAGCGACCTTCATGGAGAATATGAGGCATTTTATCATATTTTAAATAACTGCTCCGGCGTTGTCCGCGAAAAGGTTGACCTTATTTTTGGAGAAAAACTCAGTGCCTCGGAGCGTCAGGAAATTTGTACGCTGATTTATTACCCAAGAGAGAAACTGGGAATGCTGCACAAGGAGAGGGAGATTTCACCGGAGTGGTATCGGATGATGTTAAATCGGCTGATTGAGGTGGCAAAGCTGCTTTCATCCAAATATACAAGGTCAAAAGTGCGTAAAGCAATGCCGGAGGACTTTTCGTACATTATCGATGAGCTGCTTCATGTACAGAAGGATGAAGACGACAATCAGGTTTTATATCACCAGAAAATTCTGGAGACCATTTTGAAAATTGAAAATGCGGATGAATTTATCGTGGCACTGGCAGAACTCATCAAGAGGCTCGCAGTAGACCATCTGCACATTGTGGGAGATATTTTTGACCGAGGTGCCAATGCAGATAAGATTTTGGACCTCTTGATGGAACACCATTCCCTTGATATTGAGTGGGGTAATCACGACATTTTGTGGATGGGGGCGGCTGCCGGAAGTGAGGCGTGTATTGCCAACGTGATTCGAAATAATCTTCGATACCAGAATACGGAAATTTTGGAAAATGGCTATGGTATTAGTCTGCGTCATCTGATTCTTTTTGCGGTGAATAATTACGAGGGGGAGAATCCGATACAAAAGGCGTGGAAAGCAATTTCTGTGATAATGTTCAAATTAGAGGGTGCGATTATTAAAAATCATCCGGAGTATGAAATGAGTGATCGCCTGCTGATGGAGCAGGTCGATTGGGAGAGAGGGGTACTTACGCTCAACGGACGGGAATATGAGATGTGTTACAAAGATTTTCCTACGGTGGATGCCCAAAACCCCTATCGGATGTCAGAAGAAGAAAGCCGGATTATTAAAGAGCTGCATACGGATTTTATCAATAGTATCCGGTTACAGAAACATGTTCGGTTCCTTTATGAAAAGGGAAGTATGTACAAGGTATTTAATGATAATCTGCTGTATCATGGCTGTGTTCCCATGGATGAAACCGGGAATTTTCAAGGCGTCACAATGGGCGGCGTGACTTATCAGGGAAGAGCCTATCTGGATTTTGCGGAAAAGATTGCCCGCATTGCCTTTTCCAAACAGAAAAATAACTGGGATTTAGATTTTATGTGGTATCTCTGGTGCGGCAAACAGTCTCCTCTGTGCGGGCGGCAGTTGAAAACCTTTGAGCGTACGTACCTGCTTGACGAATCGACGTGGGAGGAGCCGTCTAATCCGTACTACAAATTTTATATGGAGGAGAAGACGTGCCACATGATACTCCGGGAATTTGGCTTGTATTCTCCATTGTCTCATATTGTCAATGGTCATACGCCGGTGCGGACGGGAGAGGGAGAAAGTCCGATTCGTGCCGGAGGGAAACTGCTTGTCATCGATGGCGGATTTTGCAGCGGCTATCATGAAAAAACCGGAATCGCCGGATATACGCTGATTTATAATTCCCATGGACTGCGAATTAAGGCACATCAGCCTTTTGAGACGATTTACAAGGCACTGCGGGAAAATGCGGATATTGAATCGGAATCCCAGTTAATAGAGACAGAGAAAGCCAGAGTTATGGTACGGGATACTGATGTGGGAAAAGGAATTTTGGCGGATATTGAGGATTTGAGCCAATTACTTCGCTGCTACCGGAGTGGGGAAATGAAGGAAGAATAATTACTGCCCGGAGGAGCTTGTCCCCCGAGCAGTTGGAAAGTAGAAAAAGCGAACTTTTATGAGAACGTATTCACAAATTCATTTAAGGTTACTATTCACGGAACCGCCGACATTCGCAAAGACGGGGCTGTCGCACTAAGTAATTAGTGCGCAGCTCTCTTTTTATGCAAAAAATAA
>CAZFHT010000166.1:0-3040 GCA_964518785.1 uncultured Eubacterium sp. | reverse complement strand
TTCCCATTTGGCTGGGGTGAGCTGTGGGGTATCGCTGACCGTACCGATTACGACTTGACACAGCACCAGAATACTTCTGGTGAGGATATGAGTTATTTTGATGATGAGAGAAAAGAAAAATACATCCCTTATGTAATCGAGCCTTCTCTTGGTGCAGACCGTGTAACTTTAGCATTCCTTTGCAGTGCTTATGATGAGGAAGAAATCGGAGAGGGAGATGTGCGTACTGTTATGCACTTCCATCCGGCACTGGCTCCGGTGAAAATCGGTGTGCTGCCATTGTCAAAGAAGTTAAATGAAAATGCAGAAAAAGTATTTGAGGAATTAAGTAAAGAGTATAATTGCGAATATGATGACCGTGGAAATATCGGAAAACGCTACCGCCGTCAGGACGAAATCGGAACACCGTACTGTGTTACGTATGATTTTGATTCTGAGGAAGACGGAATGGTAACCGTTCGTGACCGTGATACGATGGAGCAGGAGCGTGTTAAAATCAGCGATTTGAAGGAATATTTTGCCGGTAAATTCACGTTCTAGTACAGTGAATAATAAATTTTTGATACTTTGTTATTATTCGCTGTACTGGTACAGAGTGTATTTGAGGAGACGAATAGTGTGTTTGCTATTCGTCTCTTGTTTCAAAGGGAAAAATTGAAAACATCAAAAGGGAAAAGACGGAAAGGTGAAAATGAAGAGAAAAAAAGTAAAGATATTGAAAAAGTTGAAAGGGAAAAAATTTAAAATTTTTCAAAAAATAAAAATTTTAAAACATTTAAAAAATGACAAATTATTGATTATTGGGTTTGCTGTTATTGCAGTTGTGATTTCCGGTATGCTGGTGAAACAACTGCGGGAGGCAATGGCACTGGCTGTTCAGACGGGAAGCGTTTCGGCGACAGCAGTGGCAGGAGAGCCGGAGAACTCCGGGGAAATTACCGTTTCTGCCAGTTCTATTACGCCGGATTTGAGCAAAACCCATGTGGCAGTGAAGGAAAAATATTATAAAATAAAACTGACGCCGTCTCCTTCGCCGACGCCAAAACCGACGGCTACTCCGTCACCGACACCGCTGCCGACTCCGGCTGTTACCTCTGATAAGACAGACCGGATTGCCAGCTTTTATCAGGGCTCTGCCTCTTGGGAGTCAAAACTCACATGGTCGGGAAACTGGGGAAACAAAAAGTATAAGGGGAAAAAGTTTGGTGCTTTTGGCTGCGGTTTGTGCTGCCTTGCCAATGTTTACAGCTCCTTGTCGAGTTATCGTTGTTCGCCGTTAGATATGCTGGAATTTGCCAAGGAATCTTCGAGTTACAGCGGTTCTGGTGCTATCGAGTGGTGGAACATGAAGACCACGCTGGCAAAGGCGGGATTTTCTTCGGAGTCCGGTAAAAAGCCGAAAGAATATGAAGATTTTCAGAAAATCGTGGCGAAATCAAAAGCCGTTATTGTCTTGGTTGGAAACCAGAATAAGAAAAGTATGTGGGAGGATACGACAGGACATTATGTGACACTGTTTTTGTACGATAAAAAGTCAGACCAGGTATTTCTTGCTGATTCCGGAAGTTATGCGAGAAATCGTCACTGGGTTCCGCTGAAAAAGGTTTATCAGTCGCTAAAAACAAAGAGCAGCCAGCAGTATTTGGCAGTTTCCTCTTATAACAAGAAAGCTGACACGTGGAGAAATACAGAATTTACCGGAAAATGCCGTCTGCCATCCAACTGGAAAACGGACAAATAACCGGGGAAGAAAAGGAAATATGGGATAATGAAAAAACTTCAAAAAAGGAATAAACTTTTAGCAATTGCCATTGTCTGCGTCCTTTTGTTTATGGGAGTTACGGTTGCCGCAAGACTGGGAAACCGGACGCAGAAACCGGATACGGTATCTACGGCAGCGGTCCAGGTCACAGTGTCGCCGGCAAGCGTTGTGATGGAGCCGGCTCCCCCGGAACCGGAGCCGGAGGACGCCACAGAATCTATCGCTACCTTTCTTCAAGGACCAAAATCATGGAAGGCGAGGCGGGAGTGGTCCGGCAAATGGGGGACGACTTTTTACGACGGAGGCTCTTTTGGCGGTTTTGGCTGCGGTCTCTGCTGCATGGCAAATATTTACTGCTCGCTGACCGATTACCGCTGTTCACCTATTGATATGTATCGGTATGCGAAGAAGACAACCGGTTATGGCGGCGGTGGAGCCATTGACTGGGGATACATGAAAAAGACGCTTGAATCTGCCGGATTTGTCTGCCGGATTGGACGTAAGCCGGAGCAATATCAGGAGTTCCAGAACATTATAAAAAACGCAGAGGCGTGTATTGTGGTAGTCAGCAGTAACGACAGCACCTGCTACTGGAAAAATACACCCGGACATTATGTGACGCTGTTTCTCTATGATGAGGAATCAGATAAAATTTTCCTCGGAGATTCGGGTGACCCTGACCATAACCGCCAATGGATTTCTTTGAAAAAAGTGTATCGTTCTCTGAAAACGTCAAACAACTGGCAGTACATGACCGTTGGTGAATATGATGAGCAAAACGATAATTGGAAACACAAAAAAATTAATGGAACTTGTGTGCTGCCGGAAAGGTGGAAATAATAATTTAAATAATTACATAATTACATTATGGTTACTGTTCAGAGACCGCCCCGTCATTCGTGAAGTCGCGTGTACAGAATACACGCTTTCTCGCTCCTCACGGAGCTAACTTTACTCATGCCGTGGGCGTTCCTCTGTTCGAGGAGTTACAAGGTGTATATAGAGCTTTGAACAGTAACTGATTATTTACATAATTTTCATATTTGACATATTTTCCGAAAAAACCTCTTTTCAAAAGATTGTTTTTATGTTACGATATTCACAGCGACTTCGGAATGTTAATGGACATTCTGCGTGAGTCAAATAAAAAGTTTTAGGAGGAATTAATAAACATGGCAAACAAATGGGTTTATATGTTCAGCGAAGGCGATATGACCATGCGTAACCTGCTTGGTGGTAAGGGCGCTAACCTTGCTGAAATGACAGACATCGGACTTC
>CAZFHT010000165.1:0-3153 GCA_964518785.1 uncultured Eubacterium sp. | reverse complement strand
TCATTCTCTGCAAACTGCTCCTCGCTAATCGGCATTTCATCATAAAACACCTTGGTACAAGCCTGAATGTTATCGCAGACAAGCTGGCACATACGCCCTACCTCTTGGTCAATCTGTCCAATCAGCACCGTACCGGACTGATAACCGGATTCGTCGATATAGTGAAGGGACGCCACCTCTTTTTCATCAGACCCCCTGACGAGCCACTTCGCCATTTTTACAAGATATTTCGCACATGGCAAAAGGATAATTACGGTCAGACACTCAAAAATCGTATTCGCATTGGCAATCTGGCGGCTTGGGTTGTCCGGTGCCGTAGAGGCAATCCAGTCCAGCGTGACCGGAAAAATCTGCGTCACAATCAAAAACAGCAGCATACCGATACTCTCAAACAGGACGACAATTACTGCCACACGCTTTGCGTCTTTTCGTCCACCGATAGAGGCAAGCACCGGAGCCACACTGGCACCGATATTCATTCCTAACATTATGTAAAATGCCTGATGAAATCCCATGACACCGCTGAGTGCCATCATTTGCAGGACACCGACCGACGCCGACGCACTCTGAATTACCACCGTAAAAACCATACCTACGATAACACCGAGAATCGGGTTGGAGAACCGACGTAGGATATCCTGAAACCAAGCCTCGTTCGCCAGCGGCGTCATAGCACTGCTCATTTGTCCAAGACCGATAAAAAGCACTCCCAGACTGGCTATAATCTGCCCCACATTTTTTATCTTCGGCTTTTTGGCAAACATGGTAACCGCCACGCCGACAAAAGCGATAATAGGGGCAATCTGTGAAATATTAAATGCGATAAGCTGTCCGGTAATAGTCGTTCCGATTTTTGCCCCCATCAAAATTCCTACCGAACGCTCCAGCTCCATCATTCCTGCGTTTACAAAACCTACCACCATCACACACATGGCATTGGAGCTTTGAATCAAAGCCGTCAATCCGGCTCCGACAATCATTGCCACGATGGGATTCTTCGTTAATTTCTCTAAAACCTTCTTCAAGTACGAGCCAGCCACCAGTTTCAAGCCATCACTCATCAAATTCATGCCAAATATGAACATTGCCAAACCACCGGCTAAACTGACCAAATTCCAAACTGTCATCTTCTAATCCTCTCTGTCGTTACATTTCTTGCAAACGTTTTATTCGTTACTGTTCAGAAACCGCCCTGCCATTCGTAAAGTCGTGTGTATAGAGCTTTGAACGTGCTAGCACGTCAGTCGCTCTATATACACTTGTAACCCTCTGAACAGTAACTTTTATTCTGCATATCAAAAGTATCCAAGGTAAAATATAACATTTAAATGGGAATTAGACAATAACTTTATTCATTCTTTATAGTTAAAATTCCATTAATCGACATTTAAGCTCTCGATAATCTCTCGCAAAACCTCCGCAGAGTCCCGTAATTTCGCCGTTTCTTTTTCATCAAGGGAAATAGGGAGAAGTCTCTCAATGCCGTCTGCACCCACCACAGCCGGCATACTTAATACCACATCCCGGATTCCGTATTCTCCATTTAAAGGAACGGACACCGGGAAAATGGATTTTTCATCCCGGATAATCGCCTGACAAATTCGTTTCACAACCATGGCGATACCATAATAGGTAGCGTCCTTTTTCCTGATAATCTCGTAAGCGCTGTTTTTCACTTGGTTCGCCATCTCCTCCATGTTTTCTTCTTTATCAAAATGTTCTCCCGGCTGTCCCATGGAGGAAATCGGCACACCGGACACATTGGCACTGCTCCATGCAGCAATTTCGCTGTCGCCGTGCTCACCGATAATAAAGGCGTGAACACTTCTGCTGTCCACTCCCAGATATTTTCCCAGATGGTATTTCAGTCTGGCAGAATCCAGCACCGTACCGGAGCCTAAAATACGATTCGGCGGAAAGCCGCTTACCTTGTGAGCGACGCAGGTAAGGACATCTACCGGATTGGATACGATAAGGAGAATCCCTTTGCAGTCCTGCTCAGCGATTTTCTTTACGACAGACTCCATAATTCCGGCGTTTCTGTTCACCAAATCAAGCCTTGTCTCGTCCGGTTTCTGGTTTGCCCCCGCCGTAATGACGATAACGGCCGCATCCCGTATATCTTCATAATCTCCGGCATATATTTTCATTGGTCCGGCAAACGATACCCCATGTCCAATGTCCAGTGCCTCTCCCTCTGCTCTTTCCCGATTTACGTCAATGAGAACCATTTCCGAAAAAAGTCCACTCTGCATAAGGGCGAAGGCAGAGGCGGAGCCGACAAAACCGCACCCGACAATCGCAACTTTTCTTATATTTACACATTCACATTCGCTCATAAAAAAACCTCCATTCCATGAGAGCAGACAATATGCCGCCCATCCTTGGTATGGAGGTTATTATATACAAATTTTTCAAAAAATATTCTCCTGCAAAAGCATATGCTCCCGGCGTTCCCTGTCCACCTCAATCCACTCCTCCAGCGTCAGGGGAGTGTAATCGGAAAACATGCAAAAGCAGTTAATCATCTGACAGGGAATGAACTGCTCAGTGTCATCTCCCGGATTCCGGTGTGTCATCTGCCTTGTCTGGCAAATAAAACGATTCACCAGCACTTCATCCTGCGTATTGTGAACATGACCGTAAAGCATGTAAGTTTTCGGCTCACCATCCTTATTCCGGCGGTATTGTCCATTATAGCAGAAAACCGGATAATGGCTGAGAATGATTTTTCTTTTATTGTCATTCAGCTCTGCATAATCTTTTATCCACTCAAATCGGGACTGGTCGAAAAGTCGGTCATTCAGATAATTGTCATGGTTTCCCTTCACTAAAAACAGTCTTCCATTCAATTTTGACAAAATGGCTGAGGTCAGCTTGCCTCGTTCCATGGACACATCACCCAGAATCACGACATCATCATTGGCACGAACCTTCCGGTTCCATCTGCCAATCATGTATTCGTGCATTTCTTCCAAATCCGCAAAGCCTCTCTTATCCATTTTCGTAAGCAGACTCTCGTGGTAAAAGTGTAAATCTGAAATGTAAAATCTCATTTACTTAATCTCATTTATTGATTTTTATTTAATTTCATGAATCCAGCCTTCCGGAGCCTCAATATGTCCCATCTGGATACCTGTCAGGGTGTCATAC
>CAZFHT010000164.1:0-3214 GCA_964518785.1 uncultured Eubacterium sp. | reverse complement strand
TGCTTTTCCTTCTGTCCGAGAGCACAATACTTTTCCAGCATTTTCCCCGTTAATTCTGAGTTATAAGAAATGGACTCTTCCGCATACCGTCTCCTCTGAATCGCTGTCGTCCGTTCAACCCGTTCCCGAATCTGTTTTGATGTCTCCTTTTTTTCTTCTTTCCCCCTCAATGACGGCACACCGGTTTCCACGCAAATGTCCAGCCTGTCCAAAATCGGCTCACTAATCTTCGACAGATAACGTCGAATATCCCCCATCGTACATCGGCACTTCTCCCGGTTTGGATAGAAACCGCATTTACATGGATTCATTGCCGCCACAAAAATGCAGTCAGCCGGATAATCATAAGAGTGTCCCACCCTTGACACCGTCACCCGGTGCTCCTCCAATGGCTGGCGCAGCACCTCCAGTGTATTCCGTTCAAATTCGGGCAGTTCGTCCAGAAACAAAATTCCCTTTGAAGCGAGGGAAATCTCCCCCGGCATAGGGATTCTGCCGCCTCCGGTCAGCGCCACCGCCGTCACTGTGTGGTGCGGTCCCCGAAAGGGACGTTTTGTCACCACCGGTTTCTCCTCTGTCAGCATACCGCTGATACTATACATTTTCGTGACAGCAAGGCTTTCCTGAATGTCCATCTCCGGCATAATGGTTGGCAGCCGTCTTGCCAGCATGGTCTTTCCGGAGCCGGGCGGTCCAATCATCAGAAGATTGTGTCTGCCACTGACAGCAATTTCCGCTGCTCTTTTCAGTTCTTCGCACCCGGTTATTTCAGAAAAATCCACATCATACTCCTGTTTATCCCGATACTGCTCAAAAGAAAAATGTACCGGATTTTTTACAATCTCACCCCGAAGAAACTTTAGCGTTTCCTCCAGACCAGATACACCAAAAACCTGTACATTTTCCAAAATAGCGCCTTCGCAGGCATTGATTTGAGGAACAACAAAACGCTGAATTCCCTGCTTTTTCCCCTCCTGAATCATCGCAAGGACACCGCGAACCGCCCGGACACTGCCGTCCAGTCCCAGTTCCCCGATAAAAAGCGTATCACTCACAAGAGAATCGGGCAGATACCCAAAAGCATTTAGTAGGGAAATTGCAATCGAAAGGTCAAACGAAGTCCCCTCCTTACGTAGATTCGCAGGAGAAAGGTTTACGGTAATCCGCTTCGCCGGGAAACGGATTCCAATGTTGCGTACCGCAATGCGGACACGCTCTCTTGCCTCTTTTACTGCTGAATTTAAATATCCAACCATGTCAAATACAGGCAGACCATCATGAACATCTGCCTCAACACGAATCACCCTCGCCTCAACCCCAGCGAGGTCTGCTGCATAAATACTGCTGAACATATTTTTTCCTCTTCTGGGAGGACCAATCTATGTGGTTGACTATAGCACAGATTGGAAATTTTCGCAAGAAGGAATTTTCCTCCCAAACCTACTGATCCAGCATTTTTTTTATTTCATCCATAAACGTATTCACATCTTTAAACTCCCGGTAAACAGAGGCGAAACGCACGTACGCCACCGGGTCTAACTTTTGCAGCTTGTCCATGAGAATCTCACCAATCCGGCTGCTCGGCACCTCTTTTTCCCCAAGATTAAACACAGTGCTTTCCACACTGTCCACCAGTTCATTAATCTGGTCTACCGAAACCGGTCTTTTAATACAAGAGCGAAATACCCCCTTCTCAATCTTAGAACGGTCATACGGCTCTCTTTCTTCGTTCTTTTTTATGACAATAAGGGGAATCGTCTCCAGCTTTTCATAAGTGGTAAAACGTTTGCCACACTTAATACATTTACGTCGGCGGCGGATGGAACAGTTGTCATCTGCCGGTCTGGAATCAATTACCTTTGTATTTTCCTCTCCACAAAATGGACATTTCATGAATCATCTCTCCTATCTGGCGGTTCCTACTGATATAGCAATTATAATGGATTTCTAATGGAAAGTAAAGAATTTATGGCGTACATTTTTTCCTCACCTGCTCCGAATCCACTTCTACAAGAATCAGGTCACAGCCAATTTTACAAATCTGGCACAAATCAATAATGTATTCCTCTTCCCTGCCCAAAACTCCAAAAAATCGACAAGGTCCCGGAATAATCAAGTGGGTAATTCGTCCGGTACATAAATCAAACTCCACATCCTCTACAAATCCGAGACGCTGTCCGTCACAGACATTGATTACTTCTTTTTCCTTCAAATCACAGATTCGCATTATTATTCACTCCGGTTTTCTCAATTTTATTCTATGTTTTTTTCGCATAATTCGTTCCCGTTTTGTCAAAGCTAAAGATAAATCACTTGGGGCAAAATATCTTTTCCCCAACATCATTACATTTTTAATGGAGGATAAGCTCATGGCTCAGTACAAAGTTGAAATCTGTGGGATTAACACGAACAAACTCCCTCTCCTCTCCAATGATGAAAAAGAAGAACTCTTCCGTAAAATACTTGAAGGCGACAAAGAAGCCAGAGAAAAATATATCAAAGGAAATCTCCGTCTTGTACTCAGCATTATCCAGCGTTTTAATAACAGTAACGAAAATATAGATGATTTGTTTCAGATTGGCTGCATTGGTTTGATTAAAGCCATTGATAATTTTGATGTGACGCAAAATGTCAAATTTTCGACTTATGCCGTGCCCATGATCGTCGGAGAGGTTCGCCGCTACCTGCGTGACAACAATGCCATCCGGGTGAGCCGTTCTCTGCGGGATACTGCCTATAAGGCAATCTACGCCAAAGAGGCAATCATGAAAAAGCAGGAAAAAGAGCCAACACTGGAGGATATCGCCAAAGTAATTGAAGTCCCGGCAGAAGATATTGCCTTTGCCCTTGACGCCATCCAAAGTCCCGTATCACTGTATGAACCGGTTTATTCAGAAGGCGGCGACACCTTGTATATCATGGATCAGATTAGTGACAAAAAAAATAAAGAGACAAGCTGGGTTGAACACTTGTCTCTAAAAGATGCCCTGAAAAGCCTCCCGGAACGGGAAAACAACATTATCAGGTTAAGATACTTTGAGGGGAAAACCCAGATGGAGGTAGCCGAGGAAATCCACATCTCTCAGGCTCAGGTTTCCCGGTTAGAGAAAAATGCACTGAACACCATGAAAAACCATCTGAGTTAACTCCCCAAAACCAATTACTGCACTGCCTTAAATGCTTCGTCCAAATCCTCAATGATATCATCGATATT
>CAZFHT010000163.1:0-3235 GCA_964518785.1 uncultured Eubacterium sp. | reverse complement strand
CAGTATGTTGCCGGTATGGGATTTTCAAATGTAGGACTGGGCATTGTACACTCTATGGCTCATCCTTTGGGAGCTTTGTATGATACTCCGCATGGCGTGGCAAATGCCATTATTTTACCGACGGTTATGGAGTATAACGCTGAGGCAACGGGTGAAAAATATCGTAATATAGCGAAGGCTATGGGCGTTCCGGGTACGGAGAATATGTCGCAGGAGGAGTATCGTAAAGCGGCAGTGGATGCTGTGAGAAAATTGTCTGAGGATGTAGGGATTCCGAAAGACTTGAAAGAAATTGTAAAAGAGGAAGATATCCCATTCCTTGCTCAGTCGGCTTATGATGACGCCTGCCGTCCGGGTAATCCGAAGGAGACAAGTGTTGAGGATATAACAGAACTTTACAAGAGCCTGATTTAAATCAGGACGCTACACTAAGGGGGATGATTTATGGATATTCATGAGAAACATATGCAGCGTGTTAGCCGCGGGCTGCTGCTTATTCACATTGTGACGACCGTTTTTTTGGTTATCGGACTGATTGCACAGTTGACACAATCCGGTTTTGCCGCTTATAAGAGCATTTTGCCTATCGTTGTTACGGCAGTTGTACTGGCAGGGGGCATTGTTGTTTATGCTTTGCTCAATAAAACGGAGGTTTACGCATGGTATTTGATGATAGCATTTTCTATCGTATACGCCATGGTGCTTTTCCTTCCGGACAATAATTACTGTTACCCGTATATGATTCCGTTTCTTATACTTTTTGTGCTTACCTTCAATGCTAAATTGGTGTGGACAGCAGCCGTATTGTTTGGAGGGATGAACCTTGTTAAAGTGGCGATTGGCTTGGCAGGTTCAAGCGACATTAATGTGGCTCTTCCGATTTACATGATTGAGGGCATTGTTGCCATATTGATTTGCGTTGGTGCTGTTCTGGGAGTGAATAACATTAAAAAGTTCATTAATGAAACGGTAGGTGAGCTTGCGACGGCATCTGATGAAAATGCCGATATGTATGGGCGGATCACCTCGGTTGCCGGAAGTACAAGGGAAACGGTTCAGAATGCGGCAGATACGCTTGAACGTCTGCGGGAATCAATAGAAAATATGAGTACTGCCATGAGTGAGATTTCGCAAGGAATCATCGCCAATACGGAGGCAATCGCTCAGGAAAGTGATGAGACACAGGAGATTCAGGGAATCATTGCCAGTGCCAGTGAGAAGACACAGCACGTCATGTCAGTGGCAGAAGAGGCACAGAAACACGTCACTGAAGGGGCAAAATCCATGAACGATTTGACTCATCATGTGTCTGGCTCGATTGAGGCAAGCTCGTCCATGAAACAGTCTGCGTTGCAGCTGCAGGATAAGTCCGGTGAGGTTCGCAAAATCACAGACATTATCATTGACATTTCCAGCCAGACGAATCTGCTGGCGTTAAATGCCTCAATTGAGGCTGCCAGAGCAGGTGACATGGGAAAAGGCTTTTCTGTCGTGGCGGAGGAAATTCGTGATTTGGCAGAACAGACAAAAGGCGCAACGGAAAACATTACGTCGATTCTCGATGAACTTGTGCGAGATGCCGGAGATGTGGTTGACCGGGTAGAGGAGAGCGTGAAGATTGCAGAAGAAGAAAATGAGTATGCGAAATCGGCTAACCAGAAGTTCCGCAACATAGAAGACACGATACGGCAGCTGGCGTCAGATATGGACCAGATGTTTGAAATGATGAAACAGATTACTTCAGCGAATAATGCCATTGTGGATTCAATCAGCACGTTGTCCACCAGCAGTGAGCAAATTACGGCAAGCACAGAAGAGGCGGCTAGGGTTAGCGAAACAAATGTGAAACTGGCAGAGGAATTTGCCGCCGAGATGAACAGCATATCAGAGAGAATGGAAATGTTGAAATGATTCAATAGTTGGAATAATTCAACCGTTGAATTAATACAGCCATTTTGGAATTACATGAAAGACAAAGAGGAAAAAAATAAAACTCAGGAAGTGAAGAGATGAATACAAAACAAACCTACGTGTACAAATGCCCGATTTGCGGTCATACCTTTGAAGAAGAAGTCGTGGAAAAAGAAGACCGGACTTGTACGCAATGCGGAAAAAGTACCTATACCATACGTTCCGCAGCAAGTATTCGAAAAGTATTCCGATTAAAAGAATACTAAAAGTTCAATTGAAGAAAGAAAAAGAACACCGGAAACTTCCGCTGTTCTTTTTCTTTCTTCAATCCAGAGTAACTATGTTCAGAGAGTAACAACAATCAGGGGAGTTATTCTGTTTAGCAGAGTAACTGTGTTCAGAGAGTAGCAAAATTCAGGGGAGTTATTCTGTTTAGCAGAGTAACTATGTCCAGAGAGTAGCAACAATCAGGGGAGTTATTTCGTTCAGAGGAGTTACAAGATGCATATAGAGTTTTGACGTGCTTGCACGTCACCTTCTCTATATGCACTTGTAACCCTCTGAACAGTAAAAAGGATTGTTACTCTCTGTAAAAAAATGTTGAATAATACACATAAAGTGTGTATAATGTATGTATAAAAGTCGCATAATGACGAAATCACCATTTTTTTGCACAAGGAGGCGAAAAGTTCCATGAAAAAAAGAATCAACATTACCTTGGAGGACGAGGTTATCAAGCGTGTTGACCGTTATGCCAGCGAACTTTATACAAGCCGTTCCGGTGCGATTACAAGGCTGATTGTAGAGGCGACGGATTCTTCAGGGAGACCTGTTGTTACAGAGAAAGAATAATTTAACAGTGGAGAATGTCATGAAAAACACCATGGATTACATCGTTGGAGATACGGCGATTCGGATTGTAAACACAGGAAAAAAGATAAAAGTAATCAACGTAAGAAAAGAAAAAATCAAGAAAAAACTGTTTCGAAGATTATGGGTCATGATGGTGACCGGGAGCATTATGATATTTTGCTGTTTTAGCGTAGTGAATTTGGAAAATACGAGAGTTACACTGAACCAGAAGGTTTACGATTTAAGAAATGAGATTACCCAGTTAGAAAAAGAAAATAAAGCATTGTCAAAGGAGATTGAGGATACCGATATTGATTATGACGACATTATGGAAAAGGCAGAGGAGCTGGGGATGAGTTTTCCGAAGGCAGGTCAGTTATACCGGTATAAAGTGAAAAAGAGTACAGCGGTGAAAATTAATTCCGAGGAATAGGGCTGCCTATTCCTCGGGGATTAACATACTTGTCATTTT
>CAZFHT010000162.1:0-3304 GCA_964518785.1 uncultured Eubacterium sp. | reverse complement strand
AACCATCTCAAGGGTTTCCACCTCAACTTCGATTTTCCGTACAAAAGGTGCATATTCCTTCGCCATCTGAACAGCCTTCGCCACACTTCCGGCAGCTCCGATATGATTATCTTTTAACAACACGCCGTCAGACAGATTATAACGGTGATTACAGCCGCCTCCTACCCGGACAGCATATTTTTCAAAAATACGCATATTCGGTGTTGTCTTCCGAGTGTCCAGAAGTTTCGTCTTTGAGCCTTCTAAAAGAACAGCGATAGAATTTGTATACGTAGCGATTCCACTCATGCGCTGAAGATAATTCAGTGCGGTGCGTTCACCACTGAGCAGCACCCGGATATCTCCTCTTACTGTCGCCATCAACTGTCCGTTTTTTACCTTATCTCCATCTTTGCAGTAAAACTCTACTTCTGTATTTTCGTCCAGCAGCGTGAACACCCTCTCGAAAACAGAAAGTCCGGCAATGATTCCCTCCTGCTTGCAAATCAGCTGCACCTCTCCTTTTTTTGCCTCCCGCATTACCGCATTGGTCGTGATGTCCTCACTGGTAATGTCCTCGGAAAGTGCCTCAAGAATCAGGTGGTCCGCATTTAATTTCATTGTAATCTCATTCATGTTCTCTTGCCATCCTTTCCCGTTCAATCTCCTCCAAAATTTCATCGTGATATCTTCTTCCTAACTGCTGAATATCCGTATATTTATCAAGCTCAACCGTCTGCTTTAATGCAGGCAGTTTCTCATATTTTTCTTCCATCTGCTTTGCCGAGCGCTCAGCAAAAACAAGGCTCTCCAAAAGAGAATTGCTCGCCAGCCGATTTCTGCCATGCACTCCGTTACAGCTTGTTTCTCCTACCGCATACAAATGTTCCATGGACGTATGGCTGTCCTTGTCCACCCAGATACCGCCCATAAAATAATGCTGTGCCGGTACAACCGGGATACATTCCTTTGTGCAGTCGTACCCCTCCTCCAGACATCTCTTATAAATATTCGGGAAATGACCGATAATCTCCTCTTTCGGAATCGGCTCCATAGAAAGCCATACATACGGCATATCATCCTTTTTCATCTGCTCACGAACCGCTTTCGTCAAAAGGTCCCTCGGCAAAAGCTCATCCACAAAACGCTCTTTCTTTTTATTCAGCAAAATGGCACCCTCACCCCGTACCGATTCGGAAATGAGAAAACGTCGTCCCGGTTCCTTCGAGTACAGCGTTGTCGGATGAATCTGGATATAATCAATATTTTCCAGACGAATGTCATGATTCAGGGCAATCGCCAGTGCATCCCCGGTAATATGGCGGAAATTCGTGGAATGCTGATACAAGCCTCCCAGACCGCCACACGCAAATACGGTGTAATCTGCTGTCAGCGTTTCAATACTTCCGTCCGCATTTTTCATGACGACACCATGGCAAATCCGGTCTTCCTCGATAATGTCCAACATCATGCAATGCTCCATTATCGTAATGTTGTCCCTTTCTTTTGCCCGGTTCAGAAGTTTTCCTGTAATTTCCTGCCCGGTCACGTCTTCATGAAATAAAATACGATAGTCAGAATGACCGCCTTCTCTTGTGTACAGCAGCGTATCGCCGTCCTTTTCAAACTCCACGCCGTACCCAATCAATTCATCAATGACGTGGGCAGACGAACGAATCATTATGTCCACCGACTCTTTGCGGTTCTCATAATGTCCTGCTCTCATTGTATCTTCAAAATAACTATCATAATCCGACTTATCTTTCAGCACACAAATTCCTCCCTGTGCCAAAAATGAGTCACTTTTCTCTGCATCGTCTTTTGTTATAATGGTAATCTGCTTGTCTGTAGGGAGTTTCAGCGCACAAAACAAACCCGCTGCTCCGGTTCCTACGATGACAATGTCAGTATTTCTGCTCATTGTTTCCTCCGTATAGGCATAAACCAATCTCTGCCGCTTTGCTTACTTGTTATTATTTGGCAAGTTCGAGCATACGTTCCAAAGGAACATTCGACTTTTGTCGCACTTCTTCTGTTACATGAACTTGATTCTCGCCAGTCTCCATAACATGGATAATTTTTTCTAAAGAAATCTTTTTCATATTCGGACAGCACTGAGCAGAACCGGCAGTAAAAAACTTCTTCTGCGGATTTTTCTCTTTTAACTCATACAAAACTCCCAGCTCAGTACCGATAATAAACTCCTCACCATCACTTTCCGTAGCGTAATCAATAATTTCTGACGTGCTGCCAATAAAATCTGCCAGCTCCAGAACCCCCGTCTTACACTCAGGATGTACAAGAAACTCCGCCTTTGGGCGGGCAGCCTTTGCCGCCTTTACCTGCTCCGGCGTAATCGCTGCGTGTACATGACAGAACCCATCATTAAAAATAAAGTTCTTCTCCGGCACCTGACTGGCAATGTACCGCCCCAGATTCTCGTCCGGTATAAAGAAAATATTTTTATTTGGTAACTTTTTCACAATCTTCATCGCATTGGAGGAGGTCACGCACACGTCCGAGTGACATTTCAACTCTGCCGTAGAATTGATATAGCAAACGACAGCAAGGTCCTCATACTCTTTCCTCAACTGCTCGATTCTTCCGATGTCCGCCATATGAGCCATCGGACAATCTGCCGTCTCGTCCGGCATTAAAACGGTCTTCTCAGGATTCAGAATTTTTGCGCTCTCTCCCATAAAAGAAACGCCGCAAAAAACGATGGTGTCTGCGTCCACCTTCGTAGCAACCTTGCTGAGATAAAACGAATCCCCCACATAATCGGCTACCTGCTGCACTTCATCATGGACGTAATAATGTGCAAGAATAACTGCGTTCTTTTCTTTTTTCAGTTGTTCAATACGATTTTGTAATTCGCTCATAGTTTCCTCCCTGCGCACAAGTCATTATTTCATTACTATAACACAAAAGTTGACAACTTACAAGCCTGCATAAAGCACTCGGCTTTGCGAAGGTCGGCGGTTCCGTAAATAGTAACAAAAACGTAAAAAAGCCCGGCTGAAAAATAAGCGGGCTTATAAAACAAATCATTTACTCATAATCATCGGCGTGACGGGATTCGAACCCACGGCCTCTTCGTCCCGAACGAAGCGCTCTACCAAACTGAGCCACACGCCGATTGCAGAATATAATATACAAGATATTTTCAAATCTGTCAAGCTATATTTGTTTTATTTCCACAGTTTCACAAAACGAATGTACAGCCAAAACATAATCGGCAGTAAAATCGACGCTCCCAAACTCATCTTAAAAAGTTCAGGTGCCTGCGGGGAGGTGGTGATTCCCGCAATCAAGGTAATCACAT
>CAZFHT010000161.1:0-3351 GCA_964518785.1 uncultured Eubacterium sp. | reverse complement strand
TAGCACCTCCTAATATAATTACTCGCCAACTGTGGTGTCTGCTCTCCAAAAGGGCAGAACTATAACCTCGTTGTGCGGCACACTCATAAAATGTAACATACTTTACCGTCTCATGTCAAGAGAAATTTCCCAACACTTCCCATAAAGGTCTGTTTTTTTTCATTCTCGTCAGCTCGACAAGACCAAGTTTTGTAATGTCAATGACCGCTGTGCGGGTTTTGTCCTTTTTCAATTCCTCTCCAAGAAGGGACATAAGCTTTTTCTGATTTTCCTTCTTTTGCATATCAATAAAATCAACGATGATAATGCCGGAAATATTTCGCATACGAATCTGTCTTGCAATTTCCACTGCCGCCTCACAGTTCATCTTAAAAAAAGTAGTTTCTTTATTTCTCTTTCCGTCAATGGCTTTTCCGGTATTTACATCAATGACGGTAAGTGCCTCGGTAGGCTCAATAACAAGATTGCCGCCGCTTTTCAGCCAAACTCTTTTTTCAAATGCCTTTTGTAATTTCGAGGTGACGCCAAGCAGTTTATCCAGCGGGTAGCTTTCGTCCTCATACCATTCTGTCAAATCACCAAAAAGCTCATGAAGGTGCTGATAAATCGTCTCATCATCCGTAATTATCCGGTTTATCTCCTCCAGTTGGCAGCTATTGATATATTTAAGGTAAAAAGGTTCTTCTTTTCGCAATAAGGAAAAGGGACTCCGGTACTGCCCCTGTTCCATTTTTTCATGCAAATCATCGAGAAGGCTCTTACATTCCTTTCGGATTTCTTCGCTGTCCGCTTGTGCCGCATTGGTACGCAGCACAATTCCATACTCCTCGTCTGCAAATTCCTCCAAAAGATTTTTCAGGCGGAGCTGCTCGTCCTCTAAATCAATCTTTTTTGAGATACCTTTCGTCTGATTTTTCGTACTGACGACAGAAAACCGTCCTGCTATCTCCGGGCGGCAGGTCACCACTGCCTGTTTTGTCTTCACTGCCGCTTTACGCACCTGTACGACAAATTCATCACCACATTTTACCCTTTTACTGTCCTGTCCAAATTCAGACAAAGATAAATAACAGAGAACATCTTTTTTTATCTCCACAAAAGCGGCATTGATATTAGGAACGACATTCTGCACCCTTCCCACATAAATATCGCCTACCTCCACTGCGTCCTGCGGATTCTTTTCCCCCACCAAAACATCATAAATTTTTTCATTCTCCATATAGAGCAAAATCGGTTTCTGCTGTACATGAGTAATCACAATTTGTTTACGGTTGTTCATATCAGTTTTTCCTCTCCGGAATCGGATTAAAATACATTTGCAGACGATGAACCTGATAACGATACGGATTGCATGCTGCATGGCAGTAAGAATAAAAGGCGTCCAGTACAAGCTCCGGTTTAATATTTGTCTCACTTCCGCTTGTCAGCTGCAGATACAAGGTATCTCCTTCATACGGACAATGTATCTCTCCATAGTCCTGCCCGGTTTTTTCCTCAAATTCTTCCCTCGTCAGTGCATGACACAAGATATGAGGTTTGACATCAATTTCTTTTTCTGATTTTTTTGTTTTCTTTTTCACAAGGATAGCCGGCTGTTTTATAAATTCTTCCCACTGTTCTTTCCAGTTCTCCGGGAAAATGCCCTCTTCTTTTTCGACAATCATATAATCTGCCGCTTTTAACAGTGCCATGGAATTTTTAAAGTGGTCCGGCATTACCTCAATCTCTGTCACAAAAATCTCGTCCGTCAAAAACTGATTCATATAAGAAATCAGCTCCGGCATTGACATATCCGGCAGAGAATGAAACTCCACATCAAGGTATTCGCCGTCACTGGTGATGCCGACGCCAAGCGGGGACGCAAAACTCATTAACTGGTGAGGGCTGTACCCCTGTGAATAAGCCACGTCCAGTTTTGCACGACGAATCGCTTTCTGGAAAAAACGCATACAATCTAAATGCCCGATAAATTTCACCGAGCCGGTCTTTGTAAAACGTATTCTAGTTTTCACTGCACAGACCTCCTTCCACTCCCCGCTGTTCTACACAGATACCAGTTCCAAATTTCGCCGCACCGCAGCCGCTGCACTGCATTTGGCAGTTTGGCGTGACTTCACCTTTTTTTGCCTTTTCGTATTCCCGCCACATAAATTTTTTGCTGACGCCGATATCGATAAAATCCCATGGAAAGATTTCGTCTTTGTCTCGTTCCCGATAGTTATAGAAATTCCGGTCTACCTTGCACTCGTCCAAAAGTTCATTCCAGATATCCGGCTGAAAATAATCGGTCCATGCGTCAAAAATACACCCTTTTTTGTAAGCCTTCTCAATCACCTCTGCCAATCGTCGGTCACCTCTGGCAAAGATTCCCTCCAGTTCAGAAGTCACTGCGTCATGGCAGTTATACTTGATGGAACGCTGGTTTACCTGAGCTCTTACTTCTCCCGTCAGGAATCGACGCTTACTCTCAAAATACTCCGCTGTTCCCATGGGCGACCACTGGAACGGAGTAAAAGGTTTCGGTACAAAGAAAGAAGTGCTTGCCGTAATCTCCGGTCTTCCATGGCGTTCTTCTTTTGGCAGTTCAAAATAAGTGGCAGCAATTTTATTTGCCAATTCTGCAATGGCAGCAATGTCCTCATCTGTCTCGCCGGGAAGTCCAAGCATAAAATATAATTTTACCCGGTTCCAGCCTCCTTGAAACGCCTTCCATGCACCATCTAAAATGACTTCTTCTGTAAGTCCCTTATTTATCACATCTCTCATTCGCTGCGAGCCTGCCTCCGGTGCAAAAGTCAGACTGCTTTTTCTCACATCCTGCACTTTACTCATCACATCAAGAGAAAAGGCGTCAATACGCAGAGATGGCAAAGCAATATTCAGTTTTCTCTGTTTACATTCTTCAATAAGGAAATAAACAAGCTCCGGCAGTTCCCGATAGTCACTGGAGCTCAGTGAACTAAGCGTAATTTCCTCGTATCCGGTATTCTCCAGCATTTCTACCGCACGTTTTTTCAAAAATTCTAAACTCCGCGGACGGATTGGACGATAAATCATACCCGCCTGACAGAAACGACAGCCCCGGATACATCCTCGCTGAATTTCCAGCACAACCCGGTCCTGCGTGGCTCTTATATAAGGCACCAAAGGCTTGGAAGGATAATAGGTGTCGCTTAAATCCGTCACCACCTGTTTTTTTACAACAGCCGGAGCCTCCGCACAGTTTGGCGTCATGGCAGCAATCGTACCGTCCTCCTTATAGGAAATATCATAGAGCTGCGGCACATAAAGTCCCTCAATTCCGGCAGCTTTTTTCAAAAATTCCAGCCGGGTTTCTTTCTTTTTACGGGA
>CAZFHT010000160.1:0-3388 GCA_964518785.1 uncultured Eubacterium sp. | reverse complement strand
CTGTTATTACTGGAAGTTTTTCTACATACAATTTTCTGATTGCCTCTGTACCAAGGTCGTCATAGGCAATTACTTCACTCTTTTTTATGCATTGGGACAGGAGAGCACCGGCTCCTCCCACCGCTGCGAAATATACCTCCGTATTTTCTTTCATAGAAGAGATTACCGACTCGCTTCTCTTGCCTTTTCCAATCATTCCGGTCAGACCTTTATCCAGCAGGGTAGGAGCGTACTTGTCCATACGGCTGCTGGTAGTCGGACCGGCTGAACCGATTACCTGACCTTCTCTATTTGGTGTCGGTCCGAGATAGTAGATAATCTGATTTTCTACATCAAAGGGAAGCTCTTTTCCCTGTGCCAGTTCTTCCGTCATTCTCTTGTGAGCAGCATCTCTTGCTGTATAAATTATTCCTGTAATATAAACATAGTCCCCTGCATGGAGTTCTTTTACCTTATCTTTTGTCAGGGGTGTTTCTATATATTTATCCATTGTCCGGGTACCTCCAATATTTTTTTATGTAAAAATATAATATTGTATTATACTATCCTAATTTCTTTGCATGTTTTTTACGTAGCGAAGTTGCTTTAGCAACTTCAAATATAAACACTCCAGTGTTTATATTATTATAACACACGTTTTATATGCCGATTTACATGACAGCAAATATTTACGGCTACCGGAAGTCCTGCAATATGTGTCGGGTAGGTTTCAATATTCAGACCGATTGCTGTTACACGACCTCCCAAGCCCCCCGGTCCGATACCCAGATTATTTATTTTTTCCAGCATTTCCTCCTCCATATCCTTTACATAAGGGATAGGAGAGTGGCTGTTCAAATCTCTGGTCAGTGCCTTTTTTGCTAAAAGAGCACATTTTTCAAAAGTTCCTCCGATACCTACACCGATAACCATAGGAGGGCAGGCATTTGGTCCCGCCGCCTCTACTGTCTCAAGAATGGCATTCTTCACGCCTTCGATTCCATCTGCCGGTTTCAGCATAAAAAGTTTACTCATATTTTCACTGCCAAAACCTTTTGGTGCTACCGTAATCTCGAACTGGTCTCCGGGTACGATTTCATAATGAATAATGCCGGGGGTATTATCCTTTGTATTTTCCCGTATCAAAGGGTCTCCTACTACTGATTTGCGGAGATAACCTTCTTCATATCCCTGACGGATTCCCTCGTTTACAGCATCTCCGATAAATCCGCCCTCCACATGAACCTCCTGACCGATTTTCAGAAAAACAACCGTCATTCCGGTATCCTGACAAATGGGAATTTGTTTACTGTCGGCAATTTCCATATTTTCTTCTAACTGTCCAAGAATCTGCTTGCCGATGACAGACTCCTCCTTCTCTTTGGCGGAAAGAAGAGCCTCTCTTACGTCATCCGACAGATGAACGTTCACCTGCATACACATTTCCTTGATGTTCTTTGTAATTTCTTCCGTATTAATCGTTCTCATTTTCGACCTCATTTTCCTCTTCATCATCTTCCTGAACGCGGGAAATGCCTGCTACTTTAATGTCCTTTGTGCTGTCAAGACTCATAAGTTTTACACCGGAAGTAACACGCCCAAGTTTGGAGATACCATCTACATCAATTCGGATAATAATACCTTCATTGGTAATTAACATAATCTCTGTACCATCTTCTACAATTTTGGCGCCTACAACATTTCCTGTTTTTTCTGTTATCTTATAGCATTTCACACCTTTTCCGCCTCGGTGCTGGGTTGTAAATTCTTCAATGTTTGTTCTCTTGCCCATTCCAAATTCAGATACAAGAAGAATATTCTCTCCCTGCGCACTTGTCTGCATTGCCACGACTTCATCACCGGACTCAAGATTCATTCCTCTCACTCCGATAGATGTGCGTCCTGTCGTTCTCACATCCTTTTCTTTAAAGCGGATACACTGACCATGTCTGGTCACTAACAAAATATCCTCCTCACCACTGGTTACTTTTACTTCTATCAGTTCGTCATCCTCACGCAGCGTAATTGCCTGAAGACCATTGCGGCGGATATTAGCATAATCTTTAATTGATGTTTTCTTGATAATACCACTCTTATTTGCCATAATGAGGTACTCGTCATCTTTGTATTCATCAATCGAAATTACTGCCGATATTTTTTCATCCGGCATAAGCTGTAAAAGATTGACGATAGCTGTTCCTCTGGAAATACGGCTGGACTCCGGTATTTCATATGCTTTCATGCGGTACACTCGTCCCATATTCGTAAAGAACATGAGATAGTGGTGGGTGGTCGCCATAAAGAGACGTTCAATGTTATCGTCCTCAATGGTCTGCATACCTTTGATGCCTTTGCCTCCCCGCTGCTGATTGCGGAAATTATCAATTGTCATCCTCTTGATATAGCCAAGGCGTGTCATGGCAATTACGGTATTTTCCACAGGTATCATATCCTCCATGGAAATGTCAAATTCATCAAAGCCGATATTTGTTCTTCTTTCATCACCATATTTATCACGAATCAGAATAATTTCTTTTTTTACAACGCCAAGCAACAGCTTACGGTCTGCCAGAATTGCTTTGTACTCAGCAATTTTTTTCTGTAAATCCGCATACTCATTTTCCAGCTTATCCCGTTCCAAACCGGTCAAAGCCCGAAGTCTCATATCAATGATAGCCTGTGCCTGTACATCATCTAAATCAAATCTCTCAATCAATCGCTCTTTTGCCAGTGCAGCACTTTCGGAACCTCGTATAATACGGATTACTTCATCAATGTTATCTAAGGCAATCAGCAATCCTTTTAAAATATGAGCGCGTTCTTCTGCTTTATTTAAATCGTATTTCGTGCGTCGGGTGACAACCTCCTCCTGATGTTTCAGATAATGCTGCAACATTTGAAGAAGATTCATGACAACCGGTTCGTTATTTACAAGTGCCAGCATATTTACACCAAAGGTATCCTGTAACTGGGTATGCTTATACAACTGATTCAGTATAACGTTGGCATTTACATCTTTACGCAGTTCGATAACGATACGCATTCCCTCACGACTGGATTCGTCTCTCAAATCAGTGATTCCGTCTATCCTTTTTTCTTTATGTAAATCTGCTATTTTCTCAATCAGTCTCGCTTTATTTACCATAAATGGAAGTTCCGTAACGATAATGCGGTTCTTTCCATTCGCCATTGTCTCAATGTCGGTTACGGCACGAACACGAATTTTTCCATGTCCGGTGCGGTAAGCCTCCTCGATTCCCCTTCTTCCCAAAATGGTAGCACCCGTTGGAAAATCCGGTCCTTTGATAATTTCCATCACTTCATCAAGAGAAGTTTCTCTATCTTCGTCCACTTGATTATCAATAATTTTTACTACTCCATCGATTACCTCCTTCAGATTATGAGGAGG
>CAZFHT010000159.1:0-3481 GCA_964518785.1 uncultured Eubacterium sp. | reverse complement strand
GAACTACCCCATGGCTTCCTCGTCCTGCTGGCTTTGCTCGGCGGACTGACAGCCTAACTGCACTGGCTGCTGCCACAGCAGGACTTGCGAGATAAACTTCGGATTCCACATGTCCCATTCGTCCTACAAAATTTCGGTTCGTCGTAGAAACTGCTCTCTCTCCGGCAGCCAGAATCCCCATATAACCTCCAAGACATGGTCCGCAGGTCGGCGTACTGACGATAGCACCGGCTTTAATAAAGGTCTGTGTCAGTCCCTCCTCGATTGCCTGCAGATAAATATCCTGTGTCGCCGGAATCACGATACAGCGGATTCCCTTCTTCACCTTGCGTCCCTCCAGAATTTTTGCGGCAACACGCATATCCTCAATACGTCCATTCGTGCAGGAGCCGATTACCACTTGGTCAATCAACACTTCGCCCGATTCCTTCACTGTCTTCGTATTCTCCGGAAGATGCGGGAACGCAACCGTAGGCTCCAGTTTACTGAGGTCAATGGTAATCGTCTCATCATATTCTGCGTCCTCGTCTGCCTCATAAATCGTATATTTCTTCTGAGAATGTTCCTCCATGTAGGCAATCGTTTTCTCATCCACCGGGAAAATGCCGTTTTTCGCCCCTGCCTCAATCGCCATATTAGCAATGCTAAAGCGGTCATCCATTGACAGACTTGCCACACCGTCTCCCGTAAACTCTAACGAACGGTACAGCGCACCGTCCACACCAATCATGCCGATAAGATGAAGAATCACATCTTTACCGCTTACCCATTGGTTCAGCTTTCCGGTCAGAACCACCCGAATGGCAGACGGCACCTTGAACCATGCCTGCCCGGTAATCATTCCGGCTCCCATATCGGTACTTCCCACGCCGGTGGAAAAAGCACCCAATGCTCCATAAGTACAAGTGTGGGAATCTGCTCCGATGCAGGTCTCTCCTGCCACAATCAGTCCCTTTTCCGGAAGAAGAGCATGCTCAATTCCCATCTCTCCCACCTCAAAATAATTTGTGATTCCCTGCGCTTTCGCATATTCCCGAACGCATTTACAATGCTCTGCACTCTTGATATCTTTATTTGGTGCAAAATGGTCGGGCACAAGTGCTACCTTGTCCTTGTCAAACACTGTCTTTTTATTTAACTTTTCTACTTCATGAATCGCTACCGGTCCGGTGATGTCATTTGCCAAAACCAAATCCAGATTTGCCTCAATCAATTGTCCCGGCACAACAGAATCCAATCCCGCATGAGCCGCCAGAATTTTTTGAGTCATCGTCATTCCCATGATTTATAACCTCCATTCCAGAGGTAAAAAGTATCTTTCTTTTACCTCGTCAGTTTGTCCTCTACTAATATATCAGATTTTCCCATTGTCAGCAAGTTTTATCTCTTATTTGACACCAGTGGAGCCAAATCCACCCTCGCCCCGGATGGTGTCCTCCAAGTCTTCTGCCTCCTCGTATTCTGCGTAAATATACGGTGCAATTACCATTTGTGCCACTCTCTCGCCATCTGCCACGATGATATCCTCTTTGGAGTGATTGTAAAGGGCAACCATAATCTCACCCCGGTAGTCAGAGTCAATCACGCCTACCTTATTGGCAGGAGCCAGCCCTTTTTTGCAGGCAAGTCCGCTTCGTGCGTAGACAAGCCCTACCAGTCCGGCAGGAATCTCCATTGCAATTCCGGTGTGAACAAATTCCGTCGCTCCCGGCTGAATCGTCACCGGCTCGTCCATACAGGCGTACAAATCGGCACCTGCCGCAAATTCTGTGCCATACTGAGGCACCCTCGCCCTTTTATCTAATTTTTTAAAACGTACTTTTGTCGTACATAAATAATTTAAATGATTTACGTTTTTCGAATCATTTAAATTATTTATATTATTTAAATTATTTATGTTACTCAAATGATTTCTCCTTCCCAATGTATAATTTCTCCTGATTCCAGTGATTTTTTTACGTCAATAATCCGCTGATTATCCGAACCGCGAAAATTCACTTTAAGATTTTTCTTTTCCAGAACAAACTCGCCGTCCACGAGAATGTCAATATAGCTCAACAATTCTCTTGTAATCTCGGATTCTTTGCACATCCGCCCCACAATGTCCTTGTCAAACAGATAACCGGAATAGCACCATATCGTTTTCTCCGGATAAATTTCCCGGACTTTACGCAATAAAGGGAGGAGCCCGGCCTGATTTTCAGGCTCCATCGGCTCTCCTCCCAACAATGACAATCCGGCAACATATCCCGGTTTCAAATACTGAATAATCCGGTCAATCTCCTTATCCGTAAAAGGCTTGCCATAATTAAAATCCCATGCCTCTTTATTAAAACATTCTTTGCAATGATGTGTACAGCCGCTGACAAAAAGAGAAACTCTCACACCAATGCCATTGGCGATATCATATTGCTTAATATCTGCATAGTTCATCTTTCATGCCTCTCTTATAAATGAAGAACCCGGGAATTAATCTCTTTCGTTTTGCCCACGTTCCAGAAATTTTCTCCCAGATAACCGCACGTTCTTCTGGTTACATTCATTTTGTCGTGGTCCTTATTTCCACAGTTCGGACATTCCCATTCCAGATTATCATTTACAATAATTTCACCGTCAAATCCACATTCGTGGCAATAATCAGACTTTGTGTTAAACTCCGCATACTGAATATTGTCGTAAATGTACTTCACCACTTCCTCCAATGCCGGAAGGTTGTGCTGCATATTCGGAACCTCCACGTAGGAAATCGCCCCGCCGGAAGAAATAACCTGAAATTGTGCCTCAAAGTCAAACTTCGAAAAAGCGTCAATCTTCTCGCGGACATCCACATGATAGGAATTTGTATAATATCCTTTGTCCGTAATATCTTTAATCTCGCCAAATCTCTTCTTGTCAATCTCGGCAAAACGATAGCAGAGACTTTCTGCCGGAGTTCCGTACAAACCAAAATGAATTCCGGTCTCTTCCTTCCATGTATCGGTAGCACGACGGAGCCGTTTCATCACAGCGTTGGCAAAGGCACTTCCCTTTTCCGTCGTATGGCTTTCTCCCGTCATCAGTTTTGTCACCTCGTACAAACCAATATAACCGAGGGAAATCGTAGAATAACCATCATGTAAAAGTTTATCTATCTTCTCACCCTTTCCCAGACGGGCAATGGCACCATACTGCCAGTGAATCGGGCTGACATCACTGGTCACTCCCTCCAATGCCTTATGCCGACACATCAACGCCTCAAAGCAAAGAGAAAGTCTCTCCTCTAAGAGCTGCCAGAAATACTCCATGTTTCCTTTCGCCAAAATCCCCATCTGCGGCAGATTCAGGCTGACAACTCCCTGATTAAAACGTCCCTCGAACTTATAATTTCCATTCTCATCCTTCCAAGGGGTGAGGAAACTGCGGCATCCCATACAGCTGAATACGTTTCCTTCATAATTCTCACGCATTTTCTTGGCAGAAATATAATCCGGATACATCCTTT
>CAZFHT010000158.1:0-3607 GCA_964518785.1 uncultured Eubacterium sp. | reverse complement strand
CCTGCTCCATTGTGGTTCCGGTTGAGATTGACCATGGAAATGGTCCGGAGACAGAAGAGTGGCTTGTGTTCTTTAAAAATGAGACACACAACCATCCTACCGAGATTGAACCGTTCGGTGGTGCGGCTACGTGCCTTGGCGGTGCGATTCGTGACCCGTTGTCCGGACGTGGCTATGTTTATCAGGCAATGCGTGTGACCGGAGCTGCGGACCCTACGAAATCTTTGAAAGAGACAATGGAAGGCAAGCTGGCACAGCGTAAGATTGTCACCGGGGCGGCCAAAGGCTACAGCTCCTATGGTAATCAGATTGGTCTGGCTACAGGACTGGTGGATGAGATTTATCATCCGAATTATGTGGCAAAGCGTTTGGAAATCGGTGCGGTTATGGGAGCTGCTCCGAGAAAGAATGTAATTCGTGAAAACTCCGATCCGGGAGATATCATTATCCTTTTGGGCGGACGTACCGGACGTGATGGCTGTGGCGGTGCTACCGGCTCCTCCAAAGCACACAACACTGCGTCTATTGATACCTGCGGTGCAGAGGTTCAGAAGGGAAATGCTCCTACCGAGCGAAAGATTCAGCGTTTGTTCCGCCGGGAGGAGGTCAGCCGCCTTATTAAGAAATGTAATGATTTTGGTGCCGGCGGCGTATCCGTCGCTATTGGCGAGCTGGCAGACGGACTTACCGTTGATTTGGATAAAGTGCCGAAGAAATATGCCGGACTGGACGGAACAGAGCTGGCAATTTCTGAATCACAAGAGCGTATGGCAGTTGTTGTTGACCCGAAGGACGCTGACCGTATGTTAGCCTATGCAGAGGAAGAAAATCTGGAGGCTGTATGTGTCGCTGTTGTAACAGAAAGTCCACGTCTTGTATTGAAGTGGAGAGGGAAGGAAATCGTAAATATTTCTCGAGCATTTCTGGATACGAATGGTGCTCATCAGGAAACGGATGTCGTTGTGACAATTCCGGAGAAGAAAGATAATTACTTAAATAAAGTTGAAAAAGTAGAGAGTTTTAAGGACTCATTCCTGAAAAAACTCAGCAGTTTGAATGCCTGCTCAAAGAAGGGACTGGTGGAAATGTTCGACAGCTCCATTGGTGCCTGTACGGTGACAATGCCTTATGGCGGAAAATATCAGTTGACGCCGACGCAGACGATGATTGCCAAACTTCCGGTTCTGGATGGCAAGTGCGATACGGTTACTATGATGAGTTATGGCATGGATCCGTATTTGATGAGCTGGAGTCCTTATCATGGTTCCGAGTATGCGATACTGACTTCGGTTGCAAAAATTGTGGCAGCCGGAGGTGATTACTCCAAAATTCGCTTTACGTTCCAAGAGTATTTCAAGCGAATGAGCGAGGATCCGAAACGCTGGGGTGAGCCGATGGCAGCACTGCTTGGTGCTTATGATGCACAGGTGAAACTGGGACTGCCTTCTATCGGCGGAAAAGACAGTATGTCCGGCACATTTAATGACATTGATGTACCGCCTACCCTCTGCTCCTTTGCTGTAGACGTGGCAAAAATTTCCGATGTTGTCACCGGAGAGCTGAAAGAGGCTGGGGACAGACTGGTTAAGTTTACGATTGAAAAAGATGAGTACGATTTGCCAGACTTCCCATCTATTATGGAGCAGTACGATAAGATTACTAAGCTGATGAGAGATGGTGTGATTAAGGCTGCTTATGCACTGGATGGAAATGGTGTGGCAGATGCTGTTGCCAAGATGGCATTTGGTAATAAAATCGGTGCTAAGTTCTGCAAGCATAAACCAAAGGAATATTTCTTTACGCCTGCTTATGGTGAAATTGTGGCAGAGGTGGCAGAAGAAGATTTTGCTAAACTGGATGCTGTCGGTGTTGCTTACGACAGAGTCGGCAAGACACTGGCAGAGGAGAAGTTTATCTGTGGAGACGAGGAGATTTCCGTGGAGGAGGCTCTGGCAGCATGGACGGGAACGTTAGAGAAAGTGTTCCCAACCCGTTCCGGTGTCGAGGAGAAGAAAATTGAAACCGGACTGTATGATACGAAGGATGTTTATGTATGCAAGCACAAGGTGGCAAAGCCGAAAGTGTTTATTCCGGTATTTCCGGGAACAAATTGTGAGTATGATACGACGATTGCGTTCCAGACAGCGGGAGCAGACACCGAAAGCATTGTATTTAAAAATATGACAGAACAGAATATTACAGACAGTGTGGAGGCATTTGAAAGGGCGATTAATGAATCCCAGATTCTTATGTTCTCCGGCGGATTCAGTGCCGGGGATGAGCCGGATGGTTCTGCTAAGTTCATCACCTCCGTATTCCGCAATGAGAGAATCAAAGAGGCTGTTCATAATCTGCTCGAGGAAAGAGATGGTTTGATTCTCGGCATTTGTAACGGATTTCAGGCTTTGGTCAAACTGGGACTGGTTCCGTACGGCAAGATTACGACACAGTCTGACGACTCACCGACACTGACGACAAACAGCATTGGCCGTCATATTTCAAAATCAGTTTATACGAAGGTGGTAACAAACAAATCCCCATGGCTGCAAGAGGCAGAACTGGGCGGTGTGTATTCCGTACCGGCATCCCATGGCGAGGGACGTTTCGTTGCCAGTGATGAATGGCTGAAGAAACTGTTTGAAAATGGACAGGTTGCCACCCAGTACGTAGACTTAAACGGCAATCCGACCATGGACGAAGATTTCAACCCGAACGGCTCCTATATGGCGATTGAGGGTATCACAAGTCCGAATGGACGTGTCCTCGGCAAGATGGCTCATTCAGAACGCCGGGGAGATGGTGTGGCACTGAATATCTACGGTGAACAGGACCAGAAAATCTTCCAGAGTGGAGTGAAATATTTTAAATGATGAATGTTAAATTAGTTTTGGCGTCTGGCTCTCCCAGACGCCGTGAACTCCTGGCTTTGCTGGGAGTTCCTTTTCATATAAAGGTATCGGAGGCGGAGGAGGTCATTACCAGTTCAAATCCCGCCAAGGTGACAGAAGAATTGTCAAGGCAGAAGGCAGAGGCGGTGGCAGAGGAGATGCTGCGGGAAATGACAGAAGACAAAACGTCCTCCTATATAATCCTTGGTGCTGATACGGTGGTGGCAGCAGACGGCGAAATTCTCGGCAAGCCGAAAAATCGGGAGGACGCCAGACAGATGATTTCCCTGCTGCAGGGAAGAACCCATATGGTTTATACCGGGGTTACTCTTTTGATTTGTCAGAATGGTCAAATGGAGAACCTTACATTTTCCGAGGGGACAAAAGTAAAAGTCGCCCCCATGAGCGAAAAAGAAATCGAGGACTACATTGATACCGATGAACCCTACGATAAAGCAGGTGCTTATGGCATTCAAGGTGCTTTTTCGAAATATATTGAGGGCATTGAAGGGGACTACTTTAATGTAGTGGGACTGCCGGTGCACCGGGTTTATGAGGAAATGAAGAAAAAAATACCCAATCACTTTGAATCGTGATTGGGTATTTTTTATGACCTTACTTTTTTTTCTCCTCTTTAATTACCTTCTGGAACTCCTGCATATCCTTTGCGATAACACCGCTGAGAGCCAGCAGACAGATTAAGTTTGGAATCGCCATCA
>CAZFHT010000157.1:0-3633 GCA_964518785.1 uncultured Eubacterium sp. | reverse complement strand
TATCATAACCTGATTCGAAGGGAAATCCGTTATAAAAATATTCATACAATGTGTGAGAGTGAACATTGCCGCTGTGAAGAGGGAGTGCTTTCTTCGGCTGTCCGCCACACATTGCACATTACCCTTTTTATCTTTTTGATTACACTGGTATTGAATGGTGTTATCGGGGGAATCGGGGAAGAAAAATTGTCGGGATTGGTTTTGAGTATGCCGGTGGTGGGAGAACTGATTGCCGGACTGATTGGTTTGATTCCGAACTGCGCCGCTTCGGTTGTCATTACCCAGTTGTACCTTCAAGGGCTAATCGGTGCCGGACCGATGATGACCGGACTTTTGTCCGGGGCGGGCGTAGGAGTTCTTTTGCTGTGCCGTATGAACAAAAAACACCCCCGTCAGAACATCGGCATTATCGCTTTTTTATACTTGGCAAGCGTGTTCTGGGGAGTGTTAATTGAGTTTTTGTCAATTCGCTTTTAAAATTTATTGTTCGATTTTACTTAATTTAACGGCGGTGCCATATGCCATGATTTCGGCAGCCCCCTGCATAACAGACGCGGAATTAAAACGAACGCAGATAATGGCGTCAGCACCAAGTGAGTTTGCCCTGTCAATCATGCGGGCAATGGCTTTTTCGCGAGCCTCCTCCATCATTTTCGTGTAAGCGGTCAACTCGCCGCCAATCATACTTTTTAAACCGGAGCCCATGTCTTTAAACATATTCTTTGACTGGATTGTGCTACCCTGAACAAGTCCCAGTGTCTGACAAGTATACCCATAGATGTTTTCTGTTGATGTTAAAATCATAATATCCTCCTTTTTGCGTAATGATGCGCTTTCTATATGATGTGGGGGTTCAAAGTTTTTTAACCCTGGCGTTCATTATATCATAAAATGTCGGGAAAAGCAATCCGGGGAGTGTTCGCAACCCCTTGACAGAATCTATCTTTTTGCATTATACTAGGAAATTATGAGGGCAGATAGGCTCCATACATGAATGGAGGAAAGAACATGAATTATAATGTGGCAGTGATTCCGGGCGATGGGATTGGACCGGAAATCGTGACCGAAGCTATGAAAGTTCTTGATAAAGTTGGAGAGGTGTACGGACATAGCTTTCAGTATGAGAAATTATTGATGGGCGGATGTTCGATTGATACATATGGGGAACCGTTGACCGATGAGACATTGGAAAAAGCGAAGAAAAGCGACTCCGTACTGCTTGGTGCCGTAGGTGGACGAGTCGGTGTGGACAGCTGGTACGAACTCCCGCCGGATAAGCGTCCGGAGGCAGGACTTTTGAAAATCCGTAAGGGATTGGAGTTGTTCTGCAATCTTCGGCCTGCCATTCTTTTTGATGAATTGAGTGGTGCTTGTCCGTTGAAGGAAGAATTGACAGAGGGGGGCTTTGACTTTGTCGTCACAAGAGAACTGACCGGAGGTCTTTATTTTGGGGAGAGACATACCGAAGAGGTTGATGGTGTGATGACGGCAGTAGATACCCTTACTTATAATGAAAATGAAATCCGCCGGATTGCCAAATGGGCTTTTGACATTGCCATGAAGAGAAATAAAAAAGTGTGCAGTGTAGATAAGGCAAATGTGCTTGATTCTTCACGACTTTGGAGAAAGGTTGTCAAAGAAGTCAGTGAGGACTATCCGGATGTGGAACTGACCGATATGCTCGTGGATAACTGTGCCATGCAGTTAGTCCGGGATCCGAAACAGTTCGACGTGATTTTGACAGAGAATATGTTTGGTGATATTTTGTCGGATGAGGCAAGCATGGTGACGGGTTCACTCGGTATGCTGTCCTCGGCAAGTCTTGGCAAAGGTACGCTGGGACTGTATGAACCAAGCCATGGCTCGGCACCGGACATTGCCGGACAGAATAAGGCAAATCCGATTGCCACGATTTTGTCAGCAGCAATGATGCTCCGCTATTCCTTTGACCTTCAAAAAGAGGCGGACGCAGTGGAAAATGCAGTAAAAGAGGTCTTGAAAAAGGGACTTCGCACGATTGATATTATGGACGAGGGCAAGACACTTCTTGGAACAAAAGAAATGGGAGATGCCATTGTGAATGAAATAAAGTAGGAGGCTATGAAAGGATATGAAAAGTGATTCAGTAAAAAAAGGTATGCAGACAGCCCCTCAGCGCTCTCTGTTTAATGCACTGGGAATGACAAAGGAAGAATTAGATAAGCCGCTGGTAGGTATCGTTAGTTCTTATAATGAGATTGTACCGGGGCATATGAATATTGATAAAATTGTAGAGGCAGTGAAATTGGGAGTTGCCATGGCGGGTGGTACGCCGGTTGTATTCCCTGCCATTGCGGTATGTGACGGAATCGCCATGGGACACGTGGGCATGAAATATTCTCTTGTCACAAGAGATTTGATTGCCGATTCTACTGAATGTATGGCATTGGCTCACGCCTTTGATGCACTTGTTATGGTGCCAAACTGTGATAAAAATGTACCGGGACTTTTGATGGCGGCAGCCAGAGTAAATGTTCCTACGGTATTTGTCAGCGGCGGTCCTATGCTGGCCGGCCATGTGCAGGGAAAGAGAACTTCTCTGTCCAGTATGTTTGAGGCGGTAGGTTCTCATGCGGCAGGAAAAATGACCGAGGAGCAGGTGGATGATTTTGTCAGCCATGCCTGCCCGACTTGCGGTTCCTGCTCCGGCATGTACACTGCCAACTCCATGAACTGTCTCACCGAGGCAATCGGTATGGGACTTCAGGGAAATGGTACGATTCCGGCTGTTTATTCTGACCGGATTAAGCTGGCAAAACACGCCGGCATGCAGGTTATGGAAATGTACCGCAGAAACATTTGTCCAAGAGATATTATGAATGAAAAAGCGTTTATGAATGCGATGACCGTTGATATGGCGTTAGGCTGTTCTACGAATACGATGCTTCATTTGCCGGCAATCGCCCATGAGGCAGGAGTGGAGCTGAATCTTGACATTGCCAATGAAATCAGTGCGAAGACACCGAACCTCTGCCACCTTGCTCCGGCTGGTCCTACTTACATGGAGCAGTTAAATGAGGCTGGCGGTGTGTACGCTGTAATGAATGAATTAAATAAAAAAGGTCTTTTGCATACAGACCTGATTACTGTTACCGGAAAGACGGTTGGTGAAAACATTGCCGATGTAGTGAACCGGGATCCGGAGGTAATTCGTCCGATTGAGAATCCGTACAGTGAAACGGGCGGAATTGCCGTACTGAAAGGAAATATCGCACCGGACTCCGGCGTTGTAAAACGTTCTGCCGTAGCACCGGAAATGCTTGTCCATGAAGGTCCGGCAAGAGTATTTGACTGTGAAGAGGATGCGATTGCTGCGATTAAGGGCGGTAAAATTGTAGAGGGAGATGTCGTTGTTATCCGTTATGAGGGACCTAAGGGCGGTCCGGGTATGAGAGAAATGCTGAATCCGACGTCGGCAATTGCCGGTATGGGACTTGGCTCGTCGGTTGCCCTTATTACTGACGGACGTTTCTCAGGAGCCAGCCGTGGCGCGTCTATCGGCCATGTTTCACCGGAGGCTGCGGTTGGCGGTCCGATTGCCCTGATTGAAGAAGGGGATATCATTAAGATTAATATTCCGGAAAATACATTAAA
>CAZFHT010000156.1:0-3638 GCA_964518785.1 uncultured Eubacterium sp. | reverse complement strand
GAAGATGTTCTGGAGGCAGGCATTGTGATTAACGCCCAGCCACCGGGAAAGAAACTCGGCAATATGATGCAGTTATCCGGCGGCGAGAAGGCATTAACCGCCATTGCACTGCTTTTTGCCATCCAGAATTTGAAACCGTCACCGTTCTGTCTCCTTGACGAAATCGAGGCGGCACTTGACGATTCCAACGTAAAGCGGTATGCTAAGTATCTACATAAACTAACGAAGAACACACAGTTTATTGTTATCACTCACCGAAAAGGCACGATGGAGGCGGCAGATGTGCTTTATGGCATTACCATGCAGGAAAAGGGCGTATCGACGCTTGTTTCGGTTAAACTTATTGAGGAGCAGTTGACAAACTAGTTGTAAGGAGGCAGTTTTATGGAAGAGAAAAAAGGATTTTTTTCACGATTAAAGCAGGGATTGACAAAGACGAGACAGTCCTTTATGTCCGGTGTAGACTCTCTGTTTAACGGTTATTCAGAACTGGATGATGATTTTTATGAAGAACTGGAGGAGCTTTTGGTTATGGGTGACATTGGCATCCATACTACCATGAAAATCATTGACGGTTTGAAAGAAAAGGTTCGGGAGAATAAAATAAAACAGGCCAGCGAGTGCAAGCAGCTTTTGATTGACACGATTAAAAATCAGATGCAGGTTCATGAGGACGCTTATAATTTTCTGAGACAAAAATCGGTTGTTCTGCTGATTGGTGTTAATGGAGTAGGAAAAACGACTAGTGTAGGAAAGATGGCAGACCAGTTTAAACGGATGGGCAAGAAAGTAATGCTGGCGGCGGCAGATACGTTCCGCGCCGGAGCCATTGACCAGTTGAAGGAATGGTCAAATCGTGCCGGAGTTGACATTATTGCAGGACAAGAGGGTTCTGACCCGGCTGCCATTGTATACGACGCTGTAGCGGCGGCAAAAGCGAGAGACGTGGACATTTTGCTTTGCGATACAGCGGGAAGACTTCACAATAAGAAAAATCTTATGGCGGAGCTGCACAAAATTCATACGATTATTGAGAAAGAATATCCAGAGGCTCTTTTGGAGACTTTAATTGTTGTGGATGGCACAACAGGACAAAATGCACTGGCGCAGGCAAAGGAGTTCAGCGAGGTGGCTGATGTGTCCGGCGTTGTGCTGACCAAATTGGACGGAACGGCAAAAGGCGGTATCGCCATTGCGATTCAGTCAGAGCTGAATATTCCGGTAAAATATATCGGTATCGGAGAGCAGATTGGTGATTTGCAAAAATTTGACGCGGAAGAATTTGTAAATGCGTTATTTGAATCATAAAAGAAAGGACGAATTACAGATGATGACATTAGAGAAGTTTGAAGAGGCAAGCGAGGCAGTAAAAAATGTAATACTTCCTACAAATTTAATTTATAGTGAATATTACAGTGACCTGACCGGAGGAAAGATTTATTTAAAACCGGAAAATATGCAGTATACCGGTGCTTATAAAGTCCGGGGCGCTTATTATAAAATCAGTACGCTGTCTCAGGAGGAGAGAGAGCGTGGTTTTATTACGGCGTCTGCCGGAAATCATGCACAGGGAGTTGCCTATGCCGCAAAAATCTTTGGTGTAAAGGCGGTAATCGTTATGCCGAATACGACACCGCTGATTAAGGTGAACCGTACAAAGAGTTACGGTGCAGAGGTGGTGCTGCATGGAGATGTTTATGATGACGCTTACGCTCATGCGATGGAGCTGGCAGAGGAAAACGGCTATACGTTTATTCATCCCTTTGATGATGAAGTGGTGGCTACCGGACAGGGTTCTATTGCCATGGAAATAATAAAAGAACTGCCTACGGTAGATATGATTCTTGCACCGATTGGCGGCGGCGGTCTTGTCTGCGGGGTATCTACCCTTGCGAAACTGCTGAATCCAAACATTAAGGTAATCGGTGTAGAACCGGCCGGGGCAAACTGTATGCAGGAATCGGTGAAACAGGGCAAGGTAGTTTCTCTGCCAAAAGTAAACACCATTGCCGACGGCACCGCAGTGAAAACACCGGGTTCGCACATTTTCCCTTACATTCAGAAAAATGTAGACGAAATCGTTACGGTAGACGACCATGATTTGATTGTAAATTTCCTTGATGTGGTTGAAAATCATAAAATGATTGTCGAAAATTCCGGGCTGCTGAGTGTCTCAGCATTGAGACAACTGGACTGCAAAGGGAAGAAGGTCGTTTGTATCCTCAGTGGCGGCAACATGGATATCATTACAATGTCCTCAGTTGTCCAGCACGGACTGATTCAGCGGGGACGGGTTTTCACTGTCAGTGTTCAGCTCCCGGACCGTCCGGGCGAGCTTTTACACGTTGCGGACGTGATTGCGAAAGCACAGGGAAATATTATCCGTCTTGAGCATAACCAGTTTGTAAGCCTTAACCGTAATGCTGCCGTAGAGCTTACCATTACGATGGAGGCATTTGGAAATGAACACAAGGAATCCATTATCAAAGAATTGAAAGAGGCAGGATATTCACCAAAATCAGAACAGCCATCTGCTGTTTACCAATAAGGAGGACCTAATGGCGGAAAAACAATACAAAAAATCCTTACTTTTTACCCCGGAGGGGGTAAGAGATATTTATGGAGAAGATTGTGAAAAACGACATAAAATCCAGAATGAAATTCACCAGATTATGAAATTGTATGGTTTCAAGGATATTGAAACCCCGACTTTTGAATTTTTTGATATTTTCAACCGGGAACGTGGTACGGTAGAATCCAAAGAAATGTTCAAATTTTTCGACCAGTACAATAATACACTGGCACTCCGTCCGGATATTACACCGTCTATTGCCCGATGTGTTGCGAAATATTATGACAAAGAGGATATGCAGATTCGTCTTTGCTACACCGGGAATACCTTTATCCACCGCAGCGGCTATCAGGGAAAACTTTGTGAAGTTACACAGGCAGGTGCAGAGCTGATGAATGATGATTCTTCGGATGCTGATGGTGAAATGATTGCCATGACGATTGAGTCTTTGTTAAAGACCGGATTGAAAGAATTTAAGGTTGATATCGGACACGCCGGTCTGTTCCGCGGACTTGTGGCAGAGGCAGAGCTTGGCAATGACGAGGTAGAACAGTTAAAGGTTTATTTGTCAAATAAAAATATTTTTGCCGTAGAAGATATGCTGGAGAAAAAAGAAATTCCGGCGTCCTGCAAGGAACTTCTTGTACAGCTGCCGGATCTTTTTGGCGGACTGGAAACGATTTTGGCGGCGAAGGAGAAAACTGAAAACAAAGAGGCGTCAGAGGCACTGGACCGATTAGAGAAAATTTATCAGATTTTGGAGACTTACGGCTTGCAGGAGCATGTCACATTTGACCTTGGTATGTTATCCCACTATGAATATTATACAGGGGTTATTTTCAAGGCTTACACTTACGGAACAGGAAATGCCATCGTCACCGGAGGCCGCTACGATAAACTTGTACAGCAGTTTGGCAAACAGACACCAGCGATTGGTCTTGCGTTCGTACTGGACGAGCTGATGACGGCACTTGTCAGCCAGCAGGTAAAGATTGAGGCGAGAGACGAAGATACGCTGATTCTGTATCGCTCAGCGAACCGGAAAATGGCGATTGAACTGGCGAGT
>CAZFHT010000155.1:0-3724 GCA_964518785.1 uncultured Eubacterium sp. | reverse complement strand
ATATTCGAGATTGTGATAGACGTGCAAGCCTACTGCCCACGCTTAATATTGTGCAGCTACGCTACACATGAAAATCTGCTTTGCTATATTCTACCACGAATGAGTGACCTGTGCAAGAGAAAAAGGCCAACATTGTTGGTGTAACAGTAACCATCCCCGTCAAAACTTGCAATTATACGTCCGTCATGTTATGATAGGAAATGTCGTGGAGAGGTGAAAGTATTTGAGCGATAAGAAATCAAAGTCAGAAAAAAAAGAATGGAAGAAAAAGAAGATTACGATTAGTAAGATTATGACGCCCATTGTCATGGTCTTGTTTGTGTTGCTACTTTTGATTTTTTTAAATGTACAACCTCTTTGTCATATGCTGAATCGACACAGTTACGAAAAAGTTCAGGCGATGGTAGTTGAGAAGACGGAGGACCCGTTCACAATGCTGGTGCCTATGGTGGATGTGAAGTATGAGTATCAGGGGACAGCCTACGAAGACAAAAAATATTTTGTGTTGGCTCCCTTTTTCGGATTAAAAGCAGAGGCGGGAACACCGATAACCATTTATGTCAACAAAGGTGCTCCGAATCATTTCCTGCTGAAAGAAAATTTTTTCGCCAATTGGATAAACTGGCTTTTAATAATTTTTGAGGCTGTTTTTATTTCTCTTCTTGTTCGCAGAATTCGTCAGGCAGGGAGAAATCGGAAAGAAAAAAAGTCTAAGAGAAAGAGAAGGTAAGGGATGGATGAATCGAATCAAAGAGTATATTCAGGAACATAGCTGGGCACTGTGGACTACAAGGGTGCTGGCATTCCCATTTTGGCTGATTTACAAAGTGGTTACGTTTATCATGAATTTTTCCAAAATCATATTGAACACTTGTCTGATTTTGCTGCTGCTTGTGGCGATTGCCGGAGGGATTCTGTACAGCAAATTTGAGCCAATGTACGAGCAGGCAAGTGAGGAGGCATATGAAAAATTATCGAATCTCAGTGCAGATAACTTTCATATGCTGTCTAATACGGTGATTTATGACAAAGATGGGAAAAAAATCGGAGAAATTGACAGTGGTTCTTACCATTATGTAAAGATTAAGAATATTTCAGAATATATCCAGAATGGCTACATTGCTACGGAGGACAAGCGTTTCAAATCACACGCCGGAATTGATTTGCAGTCTTTGACCAGAGCCGCCGTTTCTCTTTGGCGGAACAATGGGGAAATTACTCAGGGAGGAAGTACGATTACCCAGCAGGTCATCAAAAATAATCTGCTGACACAAGAGCAGTCCTACAGTAGAAAACTCACAGAAGTTCTTCTTGCTCCAACACTGGAGAAGAAATTTAATAAAGCAGAAATTATGGAATTTTACTGCAACAGTAATTATTATGGAAATCAGTGCTATGGTGTGGAAACCGCATCGCAGTATTACTTTGGCTGTTCTGCTAAAGATGTTACGCTGGCTCAAGCGGCTATGCTCTGCGGTATTTCCAACAGCCCGAATAATTATAACCCGATTGCCAGCATGGACCTTGCCACAGAGAAAAAAGAGCAGGTACTCGGCAATATGCTGGAGCAGGGGTATATAACGGAAAAAGAATACAAGGCGGCATTGAAAGAAAAAATAAAGGTTGTCGGTGTGGACGATACGGCAAGCTCTGAAAACTATATGGTAAGTTATGCTATTGACTGTGCCACGCTGCAACTGATGGAACAGGAAGGCTTTGAGTTTAAGTATACGTTTGACACCGCCGCAGACCAGAAGGAATACAAGGCAAAATATTCGAAGGTTTACAGCGAAAAAGCAGCAGAGATTCGTGCCGGAGGGTACAAGCTGTACACTTCCTTTGACCAGAAATTGCAGAAGAAACTTCAGAAAGCCGTTTCAAACACGCTGTCAACCTTTACGGAGAAAGATAAGAAAACGAAAAAATACGCCCTGCAAAGTGCCGCCATGTGTATTGATAATGAAACGCAGTATGTGGTGGCGATTGTCGGTGGACGGACGAAAAAAGACGAATATAACCGGGCGTTTCTCTCTACCCGTCAGCCGGGTTCTACCATCAAACCTCTGCTGGATTATGGTCCTGCCATTGATAATAATGTCATCAATGGTTCTACCATCATTAACGACAGCAAAGTGTACTGGGACGATACGGATAAGAAAAGTTACAGCCCGAAAAACAGTGGAGGCGGCTATCATGGTCGTGTGACAGCCAGAGAAGGTCTTGCCCGAAGTTTGAATACGGTGGCATTTCAGGTGTTTAAAATGACGGGAATCGAGACGTCCCTCAGCTATCTTGATAAATTGAAATTTACCTCGCTTTCTTATGCAGACAATTCGGCACCTGCCATTTCCTTGGGCGGTTTTACAAATGGTGTGACAATTAATGATATGTGCCGCGGCTACGCTACGCTGGAGAACAATGGTCAGTTGAGTTCACGCACCTGTCTGACTAAGATTGAGCATGAGACAAATGGAACAGTCTATGAGGCACCGGAAAAAGAGGAGAGTGAGTCAGAGGTTTACTCTGCGGACACTTCTTTTATCATGAAGGATATGCTGCAGGGAACTTTTGCGGAATCATATGGTACGGCACATTCTGCTTATAATGACAATCAGATTTATGCCGGAAAGACCGGAACGACAAGCAGTAACAAGGATGCGTGGTTCTGCGGCTTTAGTGCTTATTACACGACAGCGGTGTGGATTGGCTATGACACACCTCGTGAGATGTCCGGTATGTATGGCGGTACTTATCCGCTGAAAATCTGGTCAACGTTTATGAATGACATACACAGCAAGCTGGAAAAGAAAAATTTTGAAATTCCAAGTTCTTTACAGTTGAAGAAGGTTTCTGATGGAAATCTGACAGACAGCGTGAAGGAAATTTCCTATGATGACAGTAAGCGGTATTATTCTCAGCGTCCGGGTGGTTACGACTATTATTCCACATTAAATGAGGAACGCAATTCTGAATGGGAAGTGAACTATAAGCTGGAGGATGCGAAAAAAGCAGCAGAAGCAGCAGTGACAGAATTTGAGGAGTATAAGGTGGAGAGTGTCAAAACGGCGATAAACTTTGAAAAGAAATATAATCGGGTTCTGGCGATTATCGAGGAGATACCGGATGAGTACGAGCAGGCGGACTATAAAAAGAGAGCGGTCAAAAAGTACAATTCGTTAAATGAAGAAGTAATGAGTAACTGGCAGGAGGCAATCAGCGAGTATCAGGCGGACGCTCAGGACAAAAGAGAAAAGCAGGAAAAAGTGGAGGCAGAGGATTCGAAGAATAAAGCACAGGATACGTTGAAGAAGAACCGGATTAAGAAACTGCAATGGTACATTGATACCTTGAATGGACGCTCTTACTATACGGATATAACCAAACTGCTTATCAAAGATGGCAAAAAAGCGTTGAAGAAGGTGAAGGGATACTCGGAATACGAATCCATGGAGGAAGATTGGAATTCCGCAGTTTCACGAGCAAAGGAACTGCCGGGTGCACCGGAGACGCCGGAGGTGGGAAGTTCGTCAAGTGATAACAAAGATATTGATGAAAGCAAGTATGAGGAAAATGAGACTTCTGCTACGGCAACGCCGGAGCCGACGGCTACGGTTGAGCCGACGGCTGTTCCGCAGTAAAATAAAAGAAGGGTACAAAAACCTTTTTGTGCGAGAGTGTAAAATAAAGTGTGTAAGTTACCGGTAACAAACTTGTGCACTTTATT
>CAZFHT010000154.1:0-3756 GCA_964518785.1 uncultured Eubacterium sp. | reverse complement strand
ACCTTCTTTTTCCAACCACTCAATCATTGCTTTTTTTGCCTCTGCTACGGACTTGCCTGTCAGAAATCCGGAATTTACCAGCGTTCCAGTCGCCACATCGGTAAATGCCTCTTCCTCAACATTGCCGCCCTCGATTACTTCGATAATCGGCAGTCCGAATTTTTTTGCAAATTCCCAGTCACGAGTATCATGAGCAGGCACAGCCATGATGGCTCCGGTTCCGTAACTCATCAGTACGTAATCAGAAACCCAAATTGGAATCTCTTTTCCATTTACCGGGTTAATCGCACTTAACCCCTCAATCGGCACACCGGTTTTCTCCTTTGCCAGTTCTGTACGCTCAAAATCGGATTTTCTGGCTGCCATCTCCCGATACTCAACAATGGCATCCCAGTTCGTAATTTCTTCTTTGTACTGGTCCAGATATGGGTGTTCCGGTGAAACAACCATATAGGTTACGCCAAACAGAGTGTCCGGTCTGGTCGTATAAATTCTCAATTTTTCTTCCTTATTCTTCAATGCGAAGTCCACTTCCGCACCATGGGAACGTCCAATCCAGTTTTTCTGTGAAACCTTCACTCTCTCGATGTAGTCAAGTCCTTCCAAATCATCAATCAGCTTATCGGCATACTTCGTAATTTTCAGCATCCACTGGCTCTTTACTTTACGAACAACCGGACTTCCACACCGTTCACAGACACCATTGACAACTTCTTCATTTGCCAGACCACATTTACAGGACGTACACCAGTTAATTGGCATTTCTGTTTTATAGGCAAGCCCTGCCTTGAACAGTTTCAGAAAAATCCACTGCGTCCATTTATAGTATTCCGGGTCCGTTGTGTTTACTTCCCTCTCCCAATCAAAGGAATACCCAAGTGCCTGCAGCTGTGCTTTGAAACGAGCCACGTTATTTTTCGTCACCTCTTTTGGGTGAACTTTATTTTTAATGGCATAATTTTCTGTAGGAAGACCGAACGCATCCCATCCCATAGGATACAAAACGTTGTAGCCCTGCATTCTTCTTTTTCTCGCCACGATGTCCAGTGCTGTATATGGTCTTGGATGGCCTACGTGAAGTCCCTGTCCCGACGGGTAAGGGAACTCAACTAAGGCATAATACTTCGGCTTTGAATAATCGTCCGTTGCCTGAAAGGCTTTTTCTTCTTCCCATACCTTCTGCCATTTCTTCTCAATTTCTTTTGGATTGTAACTCTGACTCATTTCCATGTCCTCTCTTTTCTCACATTTCTCACTTTTCTATCTTTTTTATCTAAACTAATTGGATGTGCTGTCCACTGTCCCAGCGGATACCGGTGATGTCGGCTCTGTTGTCGGTGCCGGCGTTGGTGTCAGTGTCGGCTCCGGTGTCGTCGTTGGCGTTGGCGTCAGTGTCGGCTCCGGTGTCGTCGTTGATGTTGGTGCCGGCGTCGACGTTGGTGTTGGTGTTGACGTTGGTGTTGGTGTTGGTGTTTTCTCTTTCTTTGTTTTCTTTGTTTTCTTTTGCTTTGCTTTCACAACATATGTTTTCTGAACCTTCTCCGTATGACTGAGAATATCCGTAACCTGATATGTTACACGATAAGTACCTGCCTTCTTCGTATCTATCTTCTTCACCGTTTTAAATGATTTTTTTCCTGCTGCCTTGTACTGAATTTTCACCTTAATCTGCTTTTTCTTCATCGCTTTGCCAAGACTGCTTGTCGCTTTCACTCCCTTGAGCAGATGAAGTTTCACCTTGCTGCCATATTTGAGTGTTACCTTATTTTTGTTCACCCCTGTAATCTTCGGCTGTTTTTTCATATAAGGATTGTGAGAATCCGGGTCGGTAGGGTCCCATCCGGTAGAGCCGCTTACTTTTATCGTCTTTGGCTTACCTAACGGTCCTGGATTCGAAGAATTGTATATAATTACTTTTGTGCCGGAAGGACAGTTGTCGTAAATCCATTTGGCATCTGCCACCGTCAGCCGGACACAGCCATGAGAGGCAGTTGTACCCAAGCGGTTGTACTGCACATAGGACTGACTGCTTTTGGATGTGCTGTAATACCAAACAGAATGAAAAAGAATACCTTTATAAATTCTTGAACAGTACTGCCCATAGCTCGGTCCCATCAATGTGTGCCAGCGCATCTTTTCGCCCAGCGGAAAAGTTCCCAACGGCGTCGCTGACCCGGTGGAACAGGTAAACGCCTTGTAGGCTTTATATTTTCCTTTTGTTTTTTTGTAAACCGTTACTACATTTTGCTGCTTATTAATCCGAATCTGATATTTTTTCTCTGCCGCTGCCACCTTATTCGGCTGCACATTGACCGCAAGAATAATCAGACACGCAAAAAAGAATATGCCGGCAAAATATTTTCTCATATACTTCCCTCCATTGTCCTTAAAAATTTACATACATCCTTTATAATACCAATGGGAGGGTAGTTTGTCAAGAAAAGTGAAGGCTTGAGTGTCCGTAAAACTCAAGATATTTCCGATTAAATTCACTGTTGTCTCCTATCGCTTACTATCAGAGACTTTGACCATAACGAAAAGCACCCTGCCGAGGCAGGGTACTTTTCATCGTATAATAGGGTGGGAGTAGTAGTCGCTTTCGCAACTACCTTTGGTATTTTATCAACGAATTGTGGCATAAAAGTGTTGATTTTATAAATTTCTCCCTCGAACAACACATTACCCCCTGAACAACAAAGAGACATCTCACGAGATGCCCCTTTCCATGTACTTATATTCATTTTTCAAGAACAAATATTACAAGTCAACATCTCCGGTAGAACCATCCTTCAAGCCCTCATTGATAACATAATACGCCTTACGGTCTTCCGGCTTGATGTAAAGTTTTGCTTTCTTAATGGCAGATGCTTTCTTTCCCTCTGCCTCCCATGCTGCGACAACCTTCTCCTTAATATCTTTCTCAGAAAATTGACTGCCGCCAAACTCAACAATCACGTCTGTTTTCGCAGCCGGCTTTCTTCCTGGTTTTCTTCCCGGAGTTTTCTTTGTTGCCGTAGTCTTCTTCTCAGCAGTTTTCTTTGCTGCCGTAGTTTTCGTTTCTGTTTCTTTTTTTACTTCTGCTTTTGTCTCAGCAGGTGTCGTGACTTTCTCCTCTGCCTTAGCATTCAAAGTTGTCTCCTCTACTTTTGGTTTTCTTGGTGCTGCCATAACTAACCTCCAATTAATTTTAATTTAATTCATACCCATGTCTCTAGATTATACACCCTTTATTCTTTTTTTACAATCATAAATTCGTACAAATTTTACTTTTTTCAAAAAAAAATACTTAGCACATTTAACAAAACCCCTTTACATTTTGTTAATAATCCCTTAAAATAGTGAATAAATAAAAACGTATGGGACACACTAAACATACGCAAAGAAAGGATGGAAGAAAATGAAAAAATTCATTAAATTTCTTCTCGGTCTGACAGCAGCGGCGGCAGCAATAGGAGGAGTTTTATATTTTCTAAAAAATATTCTCATGAAAGACTATTTAGAAGATTACGATTATGATGACGATGACTTCGACAATGATTTGGACGACGGTGATGACGAGAGGGATTATGTCACGCTCACACCAGATGATGACTCTGACAAAAGCGACGAGACTGAAGAGTCCGTGAATGAAGAAGAAACGGACGAATTAATTCCAGATGATTTAGAACCGGATGAATTATTTTAAAAGTTTTTCTGCCAAAATGGGGTTTGTCAAGTAAAGTGTGTAAATTAATTTAATTTTTTTATCGGTGGTTT
>CAZFHT010000153.1:0-3790 GCA_964518785.1 uncultured Eubacterium sp. | reverse complement strand
GTTCGGCAAAATTCTTTGTTAAAAATAATGGGGATACGACAGTTGAGAAACAGGGCATTCTTACAGAACGTGAAGTTAGGCAAATAAGAAATTTTATCAAGATACACTATAAAGAGATGTATTTAAAGTGGCTGGAAATTGCTGATACAGGGTTTTATGGCGAAAAGCAATAATTAATTTCCACTCTTGTAGGTGGCGAGAGTTATAATCAGGAGACTGCCACCTCATAGTTGTTCTCTAAGAATAATTCGAAGGAGATTGTATAAACGGAAATAGCTGACAATGTATCAGAATTTCGTTTGAACGAAGGTAAACTTTATTTGTTTTATTACATTAGTAGAGAAGCTACTGTTATTGATATAGAAACTGGAAAAAAATAACGCTAGAACGTATTTTTAGAAATCTTACTGTACGAAAAAATGAAATTTATTATGTGAGAACAAAAAGCGAAGATGATGCATTTCGCAAGAATGAACCGCATCGATCAAACCATATTTGAATCTGAGCAGGAAATTGCTAACGGGGCAGAAGCAGTTGACACTGAGATAGCTTTTGCAGAATTGGAGAAAAAACATTTTGGATAAATACAAGGTAAAGGTCAACCCCAGAGCAATCCGTGAATTAGACCACATTTACGAATATATCGTCATTTTCCGCATTGACGAACCACACAAAACCGTTTATGTGGTAACAATACAATATGACGGCTCTTGCTGCCATTGCCACAACTTATCTGGTTGAGCGTCCGATTGCAAAAAAAATACTTGCGGTTTATAAGAGACATAGGATAGAATAGAGAAAAGCGATTTGCTAAAAGCGGATTAGCAGAAAAAGAAAGAGGAATAAAAAATGATGGACACAAAAACATATTTGTACAATACATTGACGAAAAAAGTGGAGGAGTTTATTCCAAATGAAGAAGGAAAAGTAGGTATGTACACCTGTGGCCCTACTGTGTATCACTTTGCACACATAGGAAATCTTCGCAGTTATATTATGGAGGATGTGCTGGAGAAGTATTTGAGATATGTAGGCTATGATGTAAAACGTGTTATGAACATTACTGATGTGGGACATCTGACAAGTGATGGCGACACTGGAGAAGATAAAATGCTTGCCGGAGCGAAAAGAGAACACAAAAGTGTAATGGACATTGCTCAGTTTTACACCGACGCTTTTATGGAGGATTGCCGAAAGCTGCAAATTAAACGTCCGGACGTGGTGGAACCGGCGACGAACTGTATTCCGGAATTCATTCATATGATAGAAGTACTTTTGGAAAAAGGATATGCCTACGTGGCTGGTGAAAATGTTTATTTCGATACATCAAAGCTGGAAAATTATTATGTGCTGTCAGCCCAAAAGGAAGAAGATTTGCAAGTTGGCGTTCGGGATGATGTGGACGAAGATACAAATAAGAGAAATAAAACGGATTTTGTTTTGTGGTTTACGAAGTCCAAATTTGATAATCAGGAATTGAAATGGGATAGTCCATGGGGAGTGGGATATCCGGGATGGCATATTGAATGTTCCTGTATCAGCATGAAACATTTGGGAGAATACATGGACATCCACTGTGGCGGTGTGGACAACATTTTCCCTCACCACACAAACGAAATTGCCCAGAGTGAATCCTATACGGGACATAAGTGGTGCAATTACTGGTTCCATGTAAACCACCTCAATACGAAAAATGGGAAAATGAGTAAATCCAAAGGAGAATTTCTGACGGTATCGCTGCTGGAGGAAAAAGGATATAATCCTATGGTTTATCGTTTGTTCTGCCTGCTTTCCCATTACCGCAAGCCGCTGGAATTTACGTGGGAGGGCTTAGATAATGTGGCGACAACTTATGACAAACTGATGAAAAGAGTGCAAAATCTGTCCGAAGAGGGGATGGTCGATGAAAAAGCAGTAGCAGAATATGAGAAGAAGTTTGCTGAGGCACTGGCAAATGATATCAACACATCCTCGGCAATTACCGTTCTCTATGATATGCTGAAAGCAGATATAAGTGACGTCGCTAAGCGGGTTCTTGTTACCAGCTTTGATGAAGTTCTTTCCTTGGGACTGACAAAAGCATTTGAAACAGAGGATGTGGACACTGATTTGGCTGCTTATGTTGAGAAGATGATTGAGGAGAGAAAGGCGGCAAAGAAGGAGAAGAACTTTGCCAGAGCAGACGAGATTCGGGATGAATTGGCGGAAAAAAGCATTGTGCTGAAGGATACAAGAGAAGGCACAACATGGAGCTTGAAATAGGAGAGGTGAATTGAAAAGATGCAAAATTATAACAAAAAATGTAAAAGAAAAGGATTAATCGCTCTCTTTATGGCGGCAGTTCTCTGTATCGGCGTTCTTACCGGGTGCGGTGACGGTATCAAGGAAGAAACTGTTGCGACGGTAAATGATAAGACAAGTCAGGCGTTGGAGTTATATGGTGACATTGAAAAAATGGTGGAGGAAAACTCCCTTCAGGCAGACCAGTCCTTTGTCGATATGAAAAGCCAGTTGACCGAAATGTCTGCCAAAGTACAGGCGGGTATCAAAGAGGCAACCGAGGAAGATGGACAAGCGACCATTCAGGAACTAGACCGTATACTCGAAAACTTGCAGGAAGTCAAAGACAGCGTAAGTGCCTCCCTGACGGAGGAGACGGAGTAGAACAAACAGTTGATGACAAGACAAAGGGGAATAAATGCAAAGCGAGTACATATTTTGAGTGATATTTTAGTAGGAATGTAATTCGATTTGGAGAGGAGTTTTGAGTTATGGAAAATATGGAAAAGGATAAATCCTATGCGAGTTTTTATATGAGCATAGTACAGCAGGACAGAGCTGCTGTGGTGATTTGTAATCTGCAGCATGAGATTATTTACATGAATCCGGCAGCAGTGCAAAATTATGAAAAATGGGGCGGGGACAAGCTTATTGGCAGAAGTTTGTTGGATTGTCACAATCCGGAATCAAGAGAAAAGATACAGCGTGTAGTTGACTGGTTTTCCGAAGATGAGAGCCATAATATTGTATATACTTTTCACAATGATAAGCAGAATAAAGACGTATATATTGTGGCACTCAGGGATGCCGGGAAACTGATTGGTTATTATGAAAAGCATGAGTACAGAAATGCAGAGACAATGCAATTATATGATTTGTGGTAACATAGGTCTCACATAGCTATAAATTTTCTTTATAGTGTGTCCCCCACTCAATCATAGAATCAAAAATTGGTTTCAAGGATTGTCCCAAATCGCTCAGGGCGTATTCTACCCTTGGCGGAACCTCTGGATATACAGTGCGGGTAACAAGTCCGTCTTCTTCCATGGATCTGAGACTGTCGGTAAGCACCTTCTGGCTGATGCCATCCAAATCTTTCTTTAGTTCATTGAAACGCCATGGTCTTTGCTGTAAATTTCGGATGATTAGAAGTTTCCATTTACTTCCGATAAGAGCAACGGTTGTGGCAACAGGACACTCCGGCAGTTCTTCCTTTTTCAACATTGGTATCACTCCTTATATTACATTGTTTTTGTTGTGCTACATCAAATTATAATGCAACATTTCATTCAAGTCAATTACTCAAGGTCACTTTTTGGTGACCGGGTAATAAAAAAGTGCGTAGTTGCAGAAGAAAAAAAATAAGTTATAATGATAATAACAGAGGATGGGAAAAGTGTAACTGTAATGATTCGCAAAGCGAATTTGATAAATAAGGAAAGAGAGGCAAGGATAAGATGAAACAGTATTTTGCTTTTCAGTGGCATATTACGGATGAATGTGACCAGCG
>CAZFHT010000152.1:0-3934 GCA_964518785.1 uncultured Eubacterium sp. | reverse complement strand
AGTCGGACTTCCGGCACATAGCCGACTATCTCGCCTGCAGGGGAGATAAAGAAAAACTTCAGAAATTCTGCAAGGACGAGACCCGAATTGTCAAGCATCCGGAGGAATTTCTAGATATGATGGATGCGTTCGCAGGAACAACAACCTACAAAGCAGTGAAAAAAACACTGGAGGAGAAGAAAGGAGGGGAAGAGAAAATGTGTGTATTATACGATATGGTATTTGAAGAAGGCAAAGAGGCCGGTTTCAGTGAGGGCAAAGAGATTGGAGAAAAGCGTGGCGAAAAGCGTGGTGAAAAAACCGGAAAAAGAAAGGAGGCGGTATCGAATGCGAAAATGTTGTTCAGAAATGGAGCAAGTATGGAATTGGTAGCGGCGAGTATCAAAACACTTTCGGAGAAAGAATTGGAGAAAATTCACAAGGAAGAACAACGTTTCCTTAATAAAAAGTAAAATAATTCACAAAATTTAATGATTTAAGATAAAAAAATGTTGCAATATGCCAAAACAGACGATATAATAGTGTATATATAAATATCTGTCCTAAAGTATAGTACGACCTGGGCAGATGCAATCCCTACATACCAATATGAAGGGAAATAAAATTTAAAAGGAGAGTATAGGTATGAAAAACAAAATTCAGAGGTATTTGGCTGGCGAGCGTGAAGGTTTCTCTCTCGTGGAGCTGATTATCGTAATCGCAATTATGGCGATTTTAGTAGGTGTGGTTGCATTGGCGGTATTACCTAACATTGCAAAGTCAAAAGAATCAAAGGATTTGTCAACAATGGATTCTATCTGCAGTGCTTTGAATGCAGCAGTGGCATCTACTCAGGCTACTAGTAGTGGTGTGTTTAAGGTGCCAACTTCAGAAACTACAGGCACTGATGAAAAAGTGAAAGTAGCAAATGCGGTATATGAGAACTTGGGTTCTGGTGCAAAGGCATTGACATGCAGTGCAGCTAAGAGTGCAGGTGCAGAAATTTATTGTCATTATGACGTTGCACACAAAATAATTGAAGTGGTAGCTTGCAGTGCTGAACCGACACCGAACACGTCAACTGGAGTAATATCAGATGATGCTATTGTTAATTTTGACTATAACGACAAAGCAGAGATGAGAGTCAACAACTAACTCTGAACCAAATCGTGCAACAAAATTAAAATTACAAGGAGAGAACCCGCCATGACATTGGAACAAACCATCCTCTACGTCATCGTATTCGCGTACGGCATTGTAATAGGCAGTTTTCTAAATGTTTGTATATACCGGATACCGAAAGAGGAAAGCCTTATCAAGGTGGGTTCTCATTGTATGAACTGTAATCATAAGCTGAACTGGTACGACTTGTTTCCGCTGTTTAGCTGGCTGTTTCTAAAAGGGCGGTGTCGTTACTGTGGAACAAAAATATCCTGTCAGTATCCGATTGTGGAAGCGTTAAACGGGATTCTCTACATAGTCATTTTTGCAGTGAACGGAACAAATGCGGACAGCGTACTATACTCTATTATGGTATCCGCACTTCTTGTCATAAGTGTAATCGATTATAGAACCATGATGATTCCGGTTGGAGCAGACCTTGTGATTTTGGCAGTGTCTGTAATACATCTTATACTACATTTGAATGATTGGCTTTACTATGTAATTGGCTTTCTTTCGGTAGGCCTTTTTCTGCTATTATGCGCGATCGTCTTTCGTGCTGTGACAGGAAAGAGCGGATTGGGACTGGGAGATGTAGAACTGATGGCATGTGCTTCTCTGTGTATTGGTTGGGGACACGGCCTGTTTGCGGTTATTGTCGGTTCTCTTCTTGGTGTTTTGGTAGAGGGAACAAAAATCATTGTTACAAAAGAAAAAGGGAAATTCCCATTTGGACCATATTTGGCTGTCGGCATATGGATTGCCATGCTGTGGGGAGACAGATTGTATGACTGGTACTTAATGTGGATAATGGGTTGACCACAGAATGATACTCATGTAAAATGTAAATATAGAGTCATGTGCTGTCACATGTTTAATTTTGTTACTTATAATCGAATTTATTGCTTTTAGAGTTTTTGAAAAATCGAAAACTGTAAAAGCAGTAAAGAAAATGCGTCAGGAGGAAAACCAGATGGCAAAAAAAGTTGTTGTGATACGAGTGGGGTCTAAAACAACCCATATTGTACATATGGAAAATGCCATATCCAATCCAACGATTTACGGGTGCGTACGCATATCAACACCGGAAAATGCTTTCCAAGATGGTATGATTATCGACGTTGTGGAGATAGCGAGAAGGATAAAAAAAGCCTGTCAGGAAAAAGGAATCCGCACAAAGGATGCCATATTTACGATTGCCTCGTCTAAAATCGCAAGCCGCGAAACAACGATTCCGGTCGTGAATAAGACAAAAGTAGACCAGCTTGTAAAAAGTCAGGTGAATGACCTTTTTCCGGTAGATACGGAGAACTATATATTTTCATATATTCTGCAGGGAAAACCGAGAGAAGATAGAGATGCAACCCTTGTACAGGATGTCCGTGTGTTTGCAGCACCATCTGACTTGGTAGATTGTTATTACACGCTGGCAACAACGGCAGGATTGAATGTTGTTGCGCTTGAGGCAGACAATAACAGTATTTTTGAAATGATGCGCAGGCAGGTGAAGTCTGGAGTGACAATGGCAATCCAGATAAACCGTGCTTCCATTCTTGTAAATATCATTACGAACGAGAAGTTGCTTTTGCAGCGTTCCATCCCATATGGAATCAATGCTTTTGCAGAAGCAATGATACAGGAAGAAGCCTTCCGGCTGAACACGTATGAAGCCGCTTATAATATGCTGAATACACAGAGAGTTTTGCTGACTCACTTGAATGAAGAAAATCCGGACGGAGATTTCTCAAAGCAGAAAAGAATCGAAGTAACGGATAATGGAGAGTACATGATTAGCAACATTTCCCGTGTTGTCGAGTATTATAATAGTAAATTTACTGACCAGCCGATTGAGAAAATTTTATGTGCCGGTGTCGGCTGCAGTGTGGCGGGGATTCATGAACTGATAGAAAATGAAGTGGGAATACCCGTAGAAAAGCCGCGTGAACTTGTCGGAATACGCTTTAACCGAAAAGTGGACATTGATTCTGCGTTATTGCAGTATATCAACTGCTTTGGCGCCGTGTTCTGTCCGGTTCGCTTTATTCCACATGAAGTAGCGAGAAAAGAGGCGAAAAAAGGTGCCTTGACAGGCTCTGTGATGATATTTATCAGTTTGTTTCTTCTCAGTGCTGTATTGGCAGGATTTTCTGTCTTCCAGGTTATGGTGGCAACAGAGGAAAATGAACTGGAACAGACAAGATATGAGGCACTTACTCCGGTGCAGGATGAATATAACGAACAGACGCAGATAGTGACGGATTATGAATTATATAATTCTGTGAAGTCGGCAATTGATACAAATGGCAATCATTTCCGTGCACTGATAGAAAAAATTTCAAAGATATGCCCGAAAACTTTTAAAATTCAGAGCATATCTGCGGACGAGCAGAACGTTACAATTAGTGCAGTTTCGGTAGACCGTTTGTCCTCTTTGTCGAAACTGCAGATGCAGTTGAACAAGCTGAAGGAAATTGAAAATGTAAAAATTAATCAGATATCCGAATCAAAAGAGGCATTGACGAAGAAAAAACAGTATGTTTATACCTTGGAATTTGCATATGCCGGAGACGATTCGGAAGACGAGGAGGTGCAGTGATATGTCCATTAATCAAAAACGTGCAGTATTGATTATTGCCGGTGTACTTATCCTTGCCTGCACTTTCTTTTTTGTATATCAGCCAAGTGCAAATACAGTGCTGGAACTGGAAACAGACACCGAACATTATAGAAGTCAGATTAGTTATCTGAGTGCTTTACAGCTTCAAGTAACGGAAATGAAGAAAATGTCGCCGGC
>CAZFHT010000151.1:0-4009 GCA_964518785.1 uncultured Eubacterium sp. | reverse complement strand
ATGAAATGGATGTTCCCACAAAAAGCGGTGCAAAGTCTACATGAATAATTTGAGGAAAATTGGTAATGGTAATACGGAAGGGATGTGAAGATAAAACAAATGGAAGAAATCTTGTATGTAAAAATAGAACAAAATATTCCTGTAAAAAAGAGGGCGCTTACGTTTCAAGACATTGGAACTTTGTATTGTACAAATACATCCGTTGTGCAGAGGCTGAATAAAGAAATTTTTTATACACTGCCGCAGGATGGCCCGCAGAAAACAATGTTTACCATTACGAAAGTGTATGAGAGGATTCATACATTTTATCCGGCACTTCGCATTGAAAATCTGGGAGAGAGAGATTTTGTCGTGGATTTGGAACTTCCGGACAAAAAGGAAAAAAAGAAAACAACGGAATATGTAAAAACAGCGTTTGTTTCGCTGATTGCTTTTTTTGGAGCAGCTTTTACAATTATGACGTTTAATGAAGATGTAAGCGTGAGTGATGTGTTTGATAAAATATATCTTCTGGTGATGGGAACGTCCAAACAAGGCGGCACTGTTTTGGAATTTTGTTATGCCGCAGGGCTTCCGGTTGGAATTATCGTTTTTTACAACCATTTCAGACGCAGGAAGATTAAGGATGACCCGACACCGTTGCAAATTGAAATGCACACCTATGAAGAACAGGCAAATAAAGCACTAATCGGAGCAGCATCCAGAGAGGGGCATACAATTGATGTTAATTAGGCAAATCTTTTTAGGTTTTATCGGAGTATGCAGTGCATGGATGGTGGCTGCCGGGATATTTGCATTTATAACCATGTTAGGGATTATTCCGAGACTTGCGGCACGGACATGTACAAAAAATCGAATTTATTTCTACGAGGCAGCAATTATTTGGGGCGGTACACTTGGAAATATATGGGTGCTGTATAATATCAGTCTTCCGCTTCGTGCGGTTTTTCTTGGTGTGACAGGTTTCTTTTCGGGAGTCTTCGTGGGGTGTCTTGCGATGGCTCTTGCTGAGGTGCTGCGGGTGTTTCCAATTATTACAAACCGGGTGCAGCTCAAAGAAGGATTTCCATTTGTTGTGGCTGCGGTGGCACTTGGTAAAGCAGCTGGCACATTTTTTCAATTTTTTTTCTGATGGAGGACGGATATGCAGAACGAAACAAAAACAGATATCAAAGAGGTAATTCAAGAATCTTCTCCTCAAAAAAGAGAAGCAATTTATAATGAATATGTAAAAGAAAATACGCCGAAGAAAAGCTGGTTTATCAATTTATGCAAAGCTTTTTTTGTGGGTGGACTGATTTGTGTACTGGGACAAGTTCTGACGGACTGCTATATAGGGACGGGAATGGACAAGGAAGCTGCATCGTTGTACACAACGTTATCACTTATTTTTTTGAGTATCCTGTTTACAGGATTTAATCTGTATCAGAAACTTGCGAATTTTGCGGGGGCGGGCACGCTTGTTCCGATTACGGGCTTTGCAAATTCTGTAGCAGCACCGGCAATTGAATTTAAAGAAGAGGGGCAGGTGTTTGGTATCGGCTGCAAAATATTTACAATAGCGGGACCGGTGATTTTGTACGGTGTATTTTGCAGCTGGGTACTTGGAGTTCTTTACTGGCTGACGAAAATACTGTAGATGTCAAAACGAAGTATCAAAATACAAATGTATATCCTATTGACACTTCTCCCTTTTTTGGTTATACTGTTTATACAGTTTTTGGAATGGGGGGAAATTGCATGGATTTTTCAAGGTGTGCCTTGTCTGACCGATATTATGGAGGCTCTGAGCAAAAGATGGGGATTGTTTACCAGGGAACGGAATATATGCTCAAGTTTCAGAAGAAAACAGCTTTTGGTACAAGGAACAATCATATTTCAGAATATATAGGTTCTCATATTTTTGGCATACTGGGATTTGATGTGCAGAATACGCTGTTAGGAACGTATAAAGGAAACAAAGTGGTAGCTTGTCAGGATTTTGTTGCGGAAGGCACCCATTTTGTACCGTTTAATGATGTTGGAGAAAGCACATTGGATGAAGATAAGGAAGCTTACCAGTACAGTTATAAGGATATTATGAGAATGTTGGCAGATAATTCTAAGCTGACCAATATAGAGGAAACGACGCATATGTTTTGGAAAATATATGTGGCAGATGCGCTGCTTGGCAATTTTGACAGACATGGTGCGAATTGGGGATTTATTAAAAAGGAAAATCAGTATTCACTTGCGCCTGTATTTGATAATGGTTCATGCCTGTTTCCCAATATGGCGGATGAAGATGAGATGAGAGCAGTTATGGATTCAGAAGAAGAAACAAACAAAAGAATTTTTCGTTTTCCTACTTCACAGATTAAGCTGGATGGCAGAAAGAGTTCTTACTATGAAGTGATTCACAGTTTGCGCTATAAGGAGTGTAATGAGGCACTTGTATATATATATAATCATTTTGATGTGGATGAGATTGACCGGCTGCTAGAGGAAACACCGATGGTTTCAGATGTTCAGAAGAAGTTTTACCACCACATGATTATGGCGCGTTTTGAGAAGATAATCCGACAGTCTTACGACTGTTACATGAGAGGAGGAGTTGGATGAGGGAGATACATACAACAGGCATGATTTGTGTTAAGGATGAATTTGATTTTGAGTACAATTTGTCAAAGATAGAATATATTGAGTGGGAGGACGAAACTTATCGTTATGAATTTACACCCAATTACTCTGTTATGGATCTGCTTCCTCCCCGGCTGTTTCAAGGAATTCCGGGGCTTAATTTGGATTTGAGAAAGCCTGTTTACATACGTGAAAATATGGTGCCTGTATTTATTAGTGAAAGAACGCCGGGGGAGAATCGGGTGGATTTGTGGGATTTGCTGCAGCAGTGCGACATGGAGTATCTGAATCGACTGGAATGGCTGATACGAACAAAATTACAGTATTTTGGAGACCCCTTATATGTAAAGAGATATGAGCCGGGCATGGAAAAGCATACAGTCAATTTTTCGGAATCGGAAGAAAGCGGAGAGCGTTCGTCAGAGACTCTCCGCAAGATGATGGAAAGCGTGTGCTTTGGATTTGATATAGAGACAGAACATTTTACGATAAATGACGAAAACCGTTTACAACAGTATTATCTGTTATTGTTTCTTTACAAGAAGGAAAAGACTTATCGGAGAAAGAGAAGGGAGCAGGGGATTCGTGAGGCGGTAGAAGCGGGAAAGTACAAAGGAAGAAAGCCAATTGACATACCACTGTCTCAAATGGAAAATGTTTTTACCCGGTTTACAAAGGGAAAGATGTCAGAGGAACAGGCATTAAAAGAACTGGGAGTAAGCCGTTCGACTTTTTATCGGAGATTACGGGAGTGGCGTAAATAATACTGTATAAAATAAAAATTTCTGGGCATCCTACCAATATCGGAATCGGAAAGATGGGAGAAAGAAACAGGGATGAACAGAAAAAAAACAGTAGGAAAACGCAGTGTTGCGTTTGAGTGCCCGCCGGTTATTATAGGAGCTGGCAGTGTGGCAGGAGAAAAGGAAGGCGAGGGAGTATTTGGCAGATACTATGATATGGTGGAGACAGACCCTCTCTTTGGTGCAGAAACATGGGAAGAGGCGGAGAGCCGGATGCAGCAGATGGCGACGCAGATTGCTCTCCGCAAGGCAGATTTGGAGCCGGGAGAAGTCCGCTATCTGGTGGCGGGAGATTTGCTGGGTCAGTTGATTGCAACCTCTTTTGGTATTATGAATTTCAACATTCCCATGTTTGGTGTATACGGTGCCTGTTCTACGATGGGAGAGTCGCTGGCGATTGGCTCCATGCTGGTAGATGGAGGATATGCAGATTATGTGCTGGCACTTACTTCCAGTCATTTTGCCAGTGCGGAAAAACAGTTCCGGTATCCGCTTGCTTATGGAAGCCAGCGGCCGTATTCGGCAACTTGGACGGTGACAGGAAGTGGCGCTGTTGTTTTGGCATCCGCAGAGGCAAAGTGGCGGCG
>CAZFHT010000150.1:0-4109 GCA_964518785.1 uncultured Eubacterium sp. | reverse complement strand
AGAGGAGAGGCAGAAGATTATTTTATTTCCAGAGTCAGAGAGCATGAAAAAAATATGGTAGTATGTTGATGTGGGGATGTAAACATTTGTAAAAACATATTGATAACTGGTCGCCGCTACGTTATAATGTAAGACAGAAACGAGTGTTTTGCATACAAAAAGAAGGGGATAGAATTGATGGGTGAAGTACAGATGAACGGAAAGCTGTATGAAAACTCAGACAGAGCGTCACTAGAGGCGATGGCTGCCATGGGATATCATGTGTTCCGTTATTTTCCAGAGGATAAAATTATTATAAACGCAGACAGCACAGTTGAGGCATATCAGTGTAAGCAGATTTATACGGATATGCCTTATTCTTTTATTGATGAGTTTGTAGACGAGGAGTATAGGAAACAGTACATAAAAATGTATCAGGAGATTGATGCCGGAGCAGAGAGGTCGTCAGTTCTCTTTCGCATGAAAAAGAAAGGGAATATGTGTAAGGTGACGCTGGCGCCCGCTGCTTATGATGAGGATGGTACGCTGATAAGGGTGCTGGGGGTTGTTGAAGATGTAACCGACGTCGTGGAAACGCAAAGAGAGCATACGTCGATTATCAGAGGCTTGAGCAGTATTTATTTTGCCATTTACCAGCTGGACTTTGTGGAGGGGACATTTCAGGAACTGTTTACAAAAGACAATATTCGAGCCACTCTGGGGGAAAACGGCAGGGTAGGGGACGCCTTGACTGGTATGGTGGAAAAACTGGTTTTGCCGGAATCCCAAGATGCTATGCGGGTGTTTAATGAAGTGACGACAATGCCGGGGCGGATTGGTGATAAAAAGATTATTTCTCAGGAGTATCTCGGAATGACAACCGGCTGGTCAAGGGCAAGTATCATACCAAATGAATGGAGCCGGGATGGAAAACCGACAAAGGCACTTTATTGTACAAGAACGATATGCCACGAAAGAGAAAAAATGAGCTTGCAGAAGAATTTAATCAATGCACTGGCAGGCGGTTATCAGGATGTTTACATTTTAAATATGGACACCGGAATATCCACAGCTTACCGGATGAGTTCTGAGATGGCAATGCGCTATAGCCGAATTTTTGCTGCCGGTGACTATGAAAAAAATATCAAATTATACATTGAAGAAGCAGTTCTTGAGGCTGACAGAAAAATGTTCCAGCGGGTGAGCACGCTGGAAGAAATTGATAAACTCATGGAGGAGCGTGAACGCTTTTCCTTTACTTACCGGGAACACCATGATGGTGATACCGTATATTCTCAGCTTCAGATGATAAAACCTGCGAAAAATCGGCACGAAGTGATTATCGCACTGAAAAACGTGGATGATGACGTGCGTGAGGAAATTAAATACGCTAAAAAAATAAATGAGCAGATGGGAGTTATTCAGGCGTTAAGTAATAAATTCGAATCTGTATTTTTATTAAACCCTGCTAACGGCGTTGCAGTGCCTTACCATCTCAGTGATGAAAACCAGAGCCATTACAGGGAGCAGATTCGTAAAGGCATTGCGTGGAATGACCTTGCGGAGGGTTACGCCAGAAACGGTGTTCATCCGGATTATGCGGAGGAATTTGTTTCCGAGGTCTCTACCGACAATATTTTATGGGAATTAAGAGATAAGAAGTCATTTGTTTACGAGTACAAAAATAATAATGAACAGGGGAATCATTTTTATCAGTTAAAGGCGGTTCCTGTGAAACAGGGAGGCTCTGAACGTGTGATTATCGGTATTTCGGATGTGAATGAAGAACGGGAACGGCAGATTACGGTTCAGAAAGCATTGCAGGACGCTTACAGCGCTGCCCGTTCCGCCAATCAGGCAAAGACAAATTTCCTTGCCAATATGTCACATGATATCCGAACGCCGATGAATGCGATTATCGGCATGACAGCGATTGCCGCCACGCACATTGAGGATAAAGAAAGGGTGCAGGACTGCCTGAAAAAAATAACCGGAGCTAGCAAACATCTTCTCTCCCTTGTCAATGAAGTGCTTGACATGAGTAAGATTGAGTCGGGCAAAATTGACTTGGTGGATGAGGAGTTTAATTTGTCTGAATTAATTGATAATCTGCTCATTATGGTACGCCCTCAGATAGAGGAGCGCGGGCATGAGCTGATTGTGAATATCAACAATGTGGAGCATGAACAGGTTATGGGGGACAGCCTCCGTATCCAGCAGGTTTTTGTTAATCTGATGAGCAATGCCATTAAGTATACGCCGGAAGGAGGGAAAATTCATCTCTCCATTACGGAAAAACCGACAAATCAAAAGCGTGTGGGATTTTATGAGATTGTGTTCGAGGACAATGGAATCGGTATGTCCGAGGAGTTCATGAAAAAGATTTTTGAACCTTTTGCAAGGGCGGAGGATGAACGGATTCGCAATGTTCAGGGAACCGGACTGGGCATGGTGATTTCCAAAAACATTGTCAATATGATGGGAGGTAATATTGAGGTTGAAAGTGAACTGGATAAAGGAACAAAATTTACGGTGACATTTTTCTTGGAATTACAGAGTACAGAAGAAGTCCGTTATGAGGATTTTGTCAATCTTCCGGTGCTTGTCGTGGACGATGACAAAACGAGCGTGGACTCTACCTGCTGTATGCTGGACGATTTGGGCATGGATACAGAAGGCGTACTCTCTGCTAAAGAGGCAGTGAATAAAGTAATCCGGCGGCACGAAGAACAAAATGATTATTTTGCTGTCATACTGGATTGGAAAATGCCGGAGATGGGCGGAGTTGACGCCACAAGGGCAATTCGGAAGGCGATTGGCAATGACGTGCTGATTATCATTATTTCGGCATACGACTGGTCGGATATAGAGCAGGAGGCAAGACTGGCAGGAGCGAATGCTTTTATTTCAAAACCGCTGTTTAAATCCCGCCTGACACACCTTTTTAATTCTTTGGTAGGAAATGAAGAGGGTGAATCGGAATCCATGCCTCTCCAGAATTTTGAGGAAATGGACCTTTCCGGCAGACGTGTGCTGCTCGCAGAGGATAACGATTTGAATGCCGAGATTGCCACTGAGATTTTAAAGACGACAGGTGTTACGGTGGATGTGGCATGTGATGGTGCTGTCGCCGTTGACATGATTCGTGAGAGAGGGGATATCCGGTATGACATGATTTTCATGGATATCCAGATGCCGAAAATGAACGGTTATGATGCGACAAGGGCAATTCGGAATCTTGGCTGTGATTACTGCAAGAGCGTACCGATTATCGCCATGACCGCCAATGCGTTTGCCGAGGATGTGCAGGCTGCGTTATCTGCCGGAATGAACGGGCATATTGCCAAGCCGCTGGACTTGAAAGCACTGACGATTGTTCTCAATAAATGGATTGTTGCGAAATGACTTGTTTTTCACGCTTGCAAACAGCCATAACTTTTGATAAACTATCTGTTTAGAGGACAAAACATTATTTGGAGGGCATTATGGAGCTAACGAGTGTGCGGAGTTTATTCCGCGAAAAAGAAAAATATCTGAATCAGACTGTCACCGTAGGGGGATGGCTGAGAAGTGTGAGAGATTCTAAAACCTTTGGTTTTCTTGTATTAAATGATGGCACGTTTTTTGAGCCGTTGCAGATTGTATATGCAGATAAATTGGACAATTTTGCTGTGATTTCAAAATTAAATGTAGGGGCAGCAGTTATTGTCACCGGAAAACTTGTGGCTACGCCGGACGCAAAGCAGCCTTTTGAGATACAGGCGGACGAAGTGCTGGTAGAGGGCGAGTCTGCACCGGACTATCCGTTGCAGAAAAAACGCCATTCTTTTGAGTATCTTCGCACGATTTCCCATCTGCGTCCCAGAACGAATACGTTTCAGGCTGTATTTCGAGTTCGTTCGCTGATTGCCTATGCGATTCACAAATTCTTTCAGGAGAGGGAGTTCGTATACGTTCATACGCCATTGATTACGGGCAGTGACTGTGAAGGCGCCGGAGAGATGTTCCGGGTTACTACGCTGGATATGGAGAATCTTCCGAAAACGGATGATGGAAAAGTGGACTACAGCAAGGATTTCTTTAATAAAGAAACAAATCTTACCGTCAGCGGACAGCTCAATGGTGAGACG
>CAZFHT010000149.1:0-4207 GCA_964518785.1 uncultured Eubacterium sp. | reverse complement strand
CAACCGGAACCACAATGGAGCAGGCATTAATCTCATCAGATGTCTCCATGTGCTCCAGTTTTCCCGATGCACGAAGTTTTGTCATGCCAAGGAGAGCGATATCCATCAGTGATACAAATTTATCGTCTCTGCCTTTGTACAGTGCCGTATGTGCAGCCTTATACTCATCAAAGGTCTTCTGAATCGGAGCTGTGTAATCTCCCTCTTCAAAGGAAACATTTTTCAATTCCGTCAGGAATGTCGTATGACGGCAATGGTCAGACCAATAAGTATCGAGAACACGAATCTCCGTCATCGAAGGGTTCCGTTTTTCCTCACTGCTAAAGTAGTTCTGAATGTGAAGAAAATCCTTGAAGGTCATGGCAAGACCAAGAGAATCATAAAGATTTTTCAATTCATTCTCCGGCATATCTTTGAAACCGTCAAATATTTTTACATCCTCCGGTTCTTCGAATTTTGTAATCAGCGTCTCCGGTACGGTTTCGTCTGTCTCGCGGGAATCTACCGGATTAATACAATAGGATTTAATTCTCTCAAAATCCTCGTCAGAAATGTTACCGGTCAACACATACGTCGTAGCTGACCGAATCACCGGCTCTTCTTTTTCATTGAGGAGTTTCACGCACTGCTCGGCAGAATCTGCTCTCTGGTCAAACTGTCCCGGCAGATATTCTACCGAAAACACACGGTCCGAAGGTCCTTTTTCAAAGTCTCCCTCATACACCGTATCCACCGGCGGCTCGGAAAATACCGTAACCAATGCTTTCTGATACGTCGCATCAGACAATGCCTCAACATCGTAGCGAATCAGCACCCGCACATTTTCCAATTCATTAATTGCAAGATATTCCTTAATCTCCTGCTGCAACTCACCTGCATGCACTGCATAAGGTTCTTTCTTTTCCACATAAACTCTCTTTACGTTTGCCATGTTCTCCTCCTTGTGGTAGTTATCTGTGTATCAATTATTCTGTTTCATCTGCGCTATCATCATAAGTGATATAGCCAATGGTAACTCTGCTCTTCCAATAGCTCTGTGCTTTGGCGGTGTAGTTTACCTTAATATCGTTTTCATATTTTGTCTCAAACTGAGATTCTTCCTCTTCTTCTATAACCTGTTCACACTGCTCGTCATAAGCTGTGGAATCATTGTTATCTACCATCTTCACAACATAGTAAGCGTCACTCGTCTCAATCACATCAGAAATCTCGTCATTTTTCATGGCTTTGACTTTCTTTCTTGCCTTCTTTGACATGAAATCGGTGTCAGTCTCTAACAAGTCCTCAGTTGCGTAAGAAATACCAGTCTCATCATCCGTATTGTCACTGTCAGAATCGGTAATGATGCCCGTTGTGAAATCTTCTGCTTTTGCGGCTTTCTTCTGCAATGCAGCCATATCTTTTTTCGCTTGTTTCAAAACATCGTCACTTTTACTTACCGTATTGCCGTCATCATCGGTTTCCGTTTTTTCAAAGGTATAATACTGCAATGTGTACTGACGATAATCTTCCTTGCTTACAGTAGCCTTCAGTGCATCTTCATCAATACCCAAATCCGTAATGACCTGCTCTTTGTATTTGTCTGCTAATGCCTGTTTTTCCAATACCTTGCGAACGCTCTTCTCATCCAGACCGTCCATTCGTTTCTGTTTCGATGTAAGTCCATCCCGGAATGACTTCAAATCCTCTTCAACTTGGGACTTTTCGTCGTCCGTCAATGTCAGCCCTGCTTTTTGAGCCTCCATATAGAGAATCTCACGCTGTTTCAAAGTGTCCATAATTTCTTTCTTTGCCAACTGGGAACCGTTTCTTCCGGCACTGTCCAGATTCTCAGCCTCCCAGAAAGTAGAACCATAAATCTGTGTGTAAATCGACGCCATGCTGTTGTACTGGTTCTCTGACGTGTAAATATCATACACAGCCTCTTTATAACTAACTTTGTTTGTCGTTCCATTTCCCTCAACATTCAAAATCACTCGAGGACGAAGATTGATGTAACATACCCCCAGACAAAGCACAAGAATTACAAAAATACCGATAGCGAGCAAAACTTTATTTTTAGAAGAAACAACTCCCTCTGCCGCCTTCACCTTTCTGCCTGTGCTTACTCCATGATTTTTCATGATTTTCTTCGCATTATTCATCGTTAGGCCTCCAACATTTACTTTATTTTTTTCTTTGATAATGTTATAAAAAACACCTCTGTATTTTACCACAAAAAAACTTGGTCTGCAATACGCAATGGGGCGAAATAACAAAAAAAGCCCACCATATGTGAGCTTTTCTTTCCAATATAAAATGCAGGAAAAGGGACTTGAACCCTCATGGTATTGCTACCACACGGACCTGAACCGTGCGCGTCTGCCAATTCCGCCATTCCTGCATGCAAGAGATATATTATCAAATCATTGAAAAAATGTCAATCCCCAATTTAAAAAAGTTGTGCATTTTCCTTCTCCTATGGTATAATATGGGTGAGGTGATGTTAAATGATAATGAATCCCGGTATGCTGTTATTCGGACTGCTTGACTCCGCAATCGCATTTTTACTGGTCTTTAACCTTACAAGAGCCAAGTTTGGGGGACGTAAAAGCACCATCGGACGCACCGCAGGGGCGATTCTCGGCACCCTTGTATTCTGTGTGTATTTCGGTGTGATTGTCTGGTTCAACACCGACATCTACACCGTTTCACAGGCAGTTAAAATGACCGTCTATCTGGCACCTATTGTTCTTGGCATATTAATAACGGCGTTAGTAATTCTCTCTCAACCTCCGAAAAAGAAGCCGGAGGAAGAAGATGAAGAGACGGAAGGTGTTTCTGAAGCAGATGCCGCCGAGTAAACAGTTTCCGCAGAAGATGTTTACGAGACAGAAAAACAGCCGGTTTTTGTTCCGGCTGTTTTTTATATTAGATGTACTGTTTCAATGCTTTCTTTTTTATCTTACCGATATTGCAGGCAAAAATAATAGCTACGACTTTATTTTTACTGTTTATGTAAAAACGGATTCTGTATTTTCCGTATTTTACATCTGCATATTTCTTGACCTTATTCTTTTTCAGTCCCTTCATTTTCGTAAATGGATCCTTCGAAGTGCATTTACTCCATGTGAGGTCTCCATATGCTTTGTTTACTTTTGATTTCTTGCTGTCAATCTTAATGCCGCGGTAGGTAGTTTTTTTCTTACTTCCACCCTTCCACTGTCCGAGCCATGCGTAACCGCCATCATATCCTTTTCTCTGGCAGAAATTCACAAAATTTTCGCTGCTGAATTTATTGAAATCTTTTTTGCTCATCTTAGCAACGACATTGACTGCACAAGAGAGAGTGACACCGGAAATTTCTGCTGTAATCGTTGTAGTACCTTTTTTTACACCTTTTACAACGCCAGCTTCGGTCACTGTGGCAATCTTCTCATTCTGACTTTTCCACGTAACAGTTACTTGGTTCGTTGTCGCATTACCCGATGACGCTGCTGCACTTTCCGTTGTGCTGGTTGTCGTCGTTGTAGTGTCCGTCGCTGTCGTATTACCTGTCGTCGTGCCGGCTGTCGTTGTACCATCTGCCGCCGTGCCGGCTGTCGTTGTACCATCTGTCGTTGTGCCGGCCGTTGTTGTATCATCTGACGCCGTCGTAGTGTCTGTCGTTGTCAGTCCGGTAACGGATAACGTCTTTGTCTTGCCTTTCACAAGGTTCATAGAAGTCTGGCTCAATGCCAGCTTGCTTGTATCAATCGGAGTCGATACAGTCCCTCCCGGCTGCGTTGCTGTCACACCGGAGCCGGTAGCTGCTGTTTCCTCTGCTTTCACATTCTTATTGTCGACAAATCCAATTCCCAGTATCATAGCAGCACAAAGAATCATGCTCACGATTTTTTTATTTCTGTTAAAATACATGAAATCGCTCCTTTCATTTCATTCGTTTTTATTTTCTAATCTTATACCATCCATACTAATTTGTCCAGCCAAAAACGGTATGACCATCCAAAATTTATGCCAGCTCGATTGCTCCGGTATACAACTGATAATATCTTCCCTTCTTTGCAAGAAGCTCCTCATGAGTTCCCCGCTCGATAATTTCTCCCTGTTCCAAAACCATGATACAGTCTGCATTCCGAACAGTGGACAGACGATGGGCAATCACAAACGTGGTACGGTTTTTCATCAACCTCTCCATACCATGGTCAATGTGCATTTCCGTACGGGT
>CAZFHT010000148.1:0-4283 GCA_964518785.1 uncultured Eubacterium sp. | reverse complement strand
TAAAAGATGACTGAATATGTGCCTGTCCGCGGTCGATATTTTTCTTGACACGCTTCTTTGTCACTTTCTTTGCAACTTGTTTAGCCACTTGTCTTACCCTCCTATATTATTTCTTCTTGTTTGCTACCGTACGTTTCGGACCTTTACGGGTTCTGGCATTCGTCTTTGTCTTCTGTCCACGAACCGGAAGTCCTTTTCTATGACGAATTCCTCTATAGCATCCAATTTCCTGTAATCTCTTGATGTTCAGAGCAACTTCTCTGCGAAGGTCACCCTCTACTGTCTGTGTACGGTCAATAACGTCACGAATCTTAGAAACATCTTCATCCGTCAAATCTTTACAACGGATATCCGGATCAACATTTGCCTCAGCCAGAATTCTCTTTGAGCTGGCAACACCGATGCCGTAAATATAGGTAAGACCTATTTCAACACGTTTTTCTCTTGGTAAATCTACACCGCTAATACGAGCCATGTGCGCTTTACACCTCCATTATTTTTCTTTGTTTTGTTGTACATTCCGAAGTGTTTTTACACCTCTTAAATTTTGAAGAATACAACTGTATCTATTAATAGATTAGTATCCTTCAAGTGTTTTCCGTAAAGAAAACACTTTGCAGCCGCTTTAAATCACAACAACATCCCGGTTGTGATATCACAGCACCTCTTGGTGGATGACGGTCCACACGATGCTGTAACACAGAAAGCAAGAACTTGAATTTATAAACACGAAAATCACCAGAAGCATACCCGCCCCCGGCTCTCGAAATATTCATTAGCCTTGTCTTTGCTTGTGTTTCGGGTTCTCGCAAATAATTCTTACGCGACCCTTTCTTTTAATGACTTTGCATTTTTCGCAAATCGGTTTTACTGATGATCTAACTTTCACAGTAATACCCTCCTTTCAAAAAAGTCCGCTTATGAGTATAACATAGCACTTTTCAAATTGCAAGCACCAATTACAAATTTTGAAATATTTGTAATACAATTACTACCTGTGATACAAATATAACTACTTATCTCTCCAGACAATTCTTCCTTTTGTCAAATCATAAGGGGACAACTCCAATGTAACTTTGTCTCCCGGCAGGATACGGATAAAGTTCATACGCAGCTTTCCACTGATATGTGCCAAAACCTTGTGACCATTTTCCAATTCTACTTGAAACATGGCATTCGGCAGTTTTTCAACAACAGTTCCTTCGATTTCAATAACATCTGCTTTTGACATTTTTACCTCCTACAGACTCTATGTCTTCTATACCAATGATAAAATTTCAGGATCACCTTCTGTGATCAATATGGTGTTTTCATAATGCGCTGATTTTGTACCATCTCTTGTAACGATTGTCCAATCATCCTCCAAAACCCAGATTTCTTTTTTTCCGGCATTGACCATCGGCTCAATCGCCAGCGTCATGCCCGGACGCAGCCGGACTCCTCTTACGAATCTCGGTTTGTAATTTGGAATCTGTGGCTCCTCATGCATTTCTTTTCCGATTCCATGTCCGACTAAATCACGAACAACGGAAAACCTATTTTTCTCAACATATTTTTGAATTGCCGAAGAAATATCGTAGAGACGATTTCCTGCTCTGGCAAATTCAATTCCCCTGAAAAAACTCTCTCTTGTCACATCAATCAGCCGCTGGTCCTCTGGAGAAATCTTTCCCACTCCGTAAGTACGTGCCGCATCCGATTGATAATCTTTATAAATCACACCCGCATCCAGACTTACAATATCTCCTTCAAACAAGTGATGATTTTCATTCGGAATTCCATGAACCACTTCATCATTTATGGACACACAAATGGATGCCGGATATCCTTCGTACCCTTTAAAGGAAGGAATACATCCTGCCTTTCGAATCAACTCCTCGCCTTTTTTATCAATATCCAGCGAAGTTATGCCGGGAGCGATAAACTCCCCCAGTTTCTCATGTACCTCTGCCAGAATTTTCCCAGCGTCCCGCATCCGTTGTATTTCTTCATCCGATTTAATTGTAACTGCCATATCAAGGCCTCCCAATAAAAAGGAGTGACGTAATCTGCCGAAACAGATTACGCACAATTTATATTACTCAAGAATCTTAACAATTGCCTGAAAGACATCTTTCAGGTCTACTGTTCCATCAACTTCCTTCAAAATACCCTCTTTGGTATAGTAGTCAATCAATGGCTGTGTCTGCTCATGATATACACTGAGTCTCTGCTGAACTGTCTCCGGTTTGTCATCATCACGAAGAATCAGCTCGCCGCCGCAGGCGTCACAGATACCCTCCACCTTCGTCGGATTGTATTTAATATGGTAAGTACCACCACATTTTATACAAGCACGTCTGCCTGACATTCTGCGGACAATGTTCTCATCCGGCACATCTACATCAATGGCAAAATCCAGTTTTTCTCCAATTTTGCTCAATGCGTCCGTAAGTGCCTCTGCCTGCGGAATCGTGCGAGGAAAACCATCTAATACGTAACCCTTCTTCGCATCATCCTGTGCAAGACGGTCCACAACCAAATCTACTACCAGTTCATCCGGAACAAGCAACCCCTTATCCATATACTCTTTTGCCTTTTGTCCGAGTTCCGTATTTTCCTTGATGTTTGCGCGGAAAATATCACCGGTTGAAATGTGTGGAATTCCATACTTTTCAGAAATCATTTTTGCCTGTGTGCCCTTGCCGGCACCCGGCGCACCTAACATAACAATTTTCATAGCAATACCTCTCTTTTTATTTTTAACCCATAAGCGACCTCCCGCCTTGAAGGGCAGGGGGCCGGCTATGTTTGTCTGATTAATTTCCAAGGAATCCTTTATAATGACGGACTAATACCATGGATTCAATCTGCTTTAATGTTTCAATGATTACACCTACAACGATAATCAGAGATGTTCCACTGAAGGAAACATCAGCACCAAAAGCACCGGAGAAGAAAATTGGAAGAACACATACGATAACCATTCCAATCGCTCCAATGAAAATAACACTGTTCAGTACATTGGTAAGATAATCTGTCGTCGGTTTTCCCGGACGAATACCCGGAATAAATCCACCCTGTCTCTTCATATTATTAGAGATTTCAAGCGGATTAAAGGTAATGGATGTATAGAAATAGGCAAAGAAAATAACCAATGCAATATACACCAGTAAGCCGAGAGAATATTTGAGTTCTCCCCAGCTTCCAAACTTACACCAGTCACTCTGATTACATACCGTCAGCAGTTTTTGGAAAACTGTGGCATTCGGACCGGTCTGCGGCTGAATACCTGCAAAACTAGCAATGACAATCGGCAATGTCATCATCGAGCTGGCAAAGATAACAGGAATTACACCTGCTGTATTTACCTTCAGCGGAATATGGCTTGACTGTCCACCGGCTACTTTTCTGCCCTGAATCTTCTTAGCATACTGTACCGGTATTCTTCTCTCACCATCCTGAAGGAAAATGATAAATACAAACATGGCGATGATAATTGCTAAAATAATCACCGCAGCCACAATCGCATTTGTGATGTTCTGTCCCTGTACATAAGTTTTGTACAATGTTGACAAGTCGCTTGGGATACGGGCAACAATGTTAATCAAAAGGACAATGGAGATACCATTTCCAACACCCTTTTCCGTAATCTGCTCGCCCAGCCACATCATGAAAGCGGCACCTGCGGTCATCGCTACAACAGCGACAATCATAGTAACATAACCGGAACTTTTGAAAAAGTTCTGGTTACGGAAACCAATAATCATGGCAACCGCCTCAATAATAGCCAACGCAATTGACAAATATCTTGTGTACTCGTTAATTTTCTTGCGGCCATCTTCTCCATCCTTCTGCATTTCCTCAAGGCGAGGAATTGCAATCGTCAAGAGCTGTAAAATGATGGACGCTGTAATGTATGGTGTAATGTTCAATGCAAAAATGGACATTTTAGAAAATGAACCACCTGTCATAACATCCAAAAAACCCAAAGACTGGTTGTTATTAAACAGTTCCTGCATAACACTGCTGTTTACGCCAGGAACTGGAATATTACATCCAATCCTGACAACAATAAGTGCAAACAGCACAAAGAGTAACTTCACTCGGATTTCTTTTGTTTTTAACGCATTCTGTATCGTTGTTAACATTAGATCACCTCTGCATTTCCACCTGCAGCCTGAATTTTCTCAACAGCACTTGCACTGTAAGCATTCACTTTCACATCAAGCTTTTTGGTTAACTCTCCGTTTCCAAGGATTTTTACTCCATCTTTTGGATTGCTTACAATACCCTTTTCTACA
>CAZFHT010000147.1:0-4285 GCA_964518785.1 uncultured Eubacterium sp. | reverse complement strand
ACCGTCTTGGTGCAAACGAGGCGCCTCCGGCTATTATCTCCATTTTCCTTGGAGAACAGTTGGAAGACATTGTGGAACAGATTCTTGCCAGTGGTACGGCAACTCACTCCAATAAGGGTGAACGGATGGATATCGGTGTACAGACTATTCCGCCGATTAAAAAGGACGCTACGGACCGTAACCGTACATCACCTTTTGCCTTCACCGGAAACAAATTTGAGTTCCGTATGGTTGGTTCCTCCATGTCCATCGCAGGACCGAACACCGTACTGAATGCGACAGTAGCAGATGTTCTCCAGAAAATGGCTGACAAATTGGAGACCGCCGACAACTTTGATAAGGCAGTGGACGAATTGATTCACGATACATTGAAAGAACATCAGAAGGTTATTTTCAATGGAAATGGTTACTCCGACGAATGGGTTGCCGAGGCTGAAAAGAGAGGTCTGCCAAACACAAAAACAATGGTGGATGCAACCGAATCTCTTGTTGATGAAAAAACAGTTGCAATGTTTGAGAGACAGCATGTTTACAGCCGTACCGAATTGGAGGCACGTGCTGAAATCAACTACGAGGCATACTCAAAAGCAATTAACATTGAGGCAAGGACCATGCTGAAAATGGCTGCAAAACAGTATATTCCATCGGTTATCAGCTATGTCACCAGTCTGGCTGAATCTATCAACAGCATTTCCGCTGCCTGCCCGACGGCTGACGTATCTGTTCAGAGTGATTTGCTGACAAAATGCTCTTCTCTCCTCGCTGAGGCACAGAAGGCACTGGCTGCATTGAAAGAGGCAGTCGACAAAGCCTCCGGAATGGAAGAAGGAAAAGAGCAGGCTGAATATTTCCGAGATGTTGTCTTTACGGCAATGGCTGATTTGCGTAAACCAATCGATACACTGGAAGATATGGTTGACAAAGATTATTGGCCGGTACCTGCTTATGGCGATATGTTATTCGAGGTATAAAATTTACAGTAAGATGCGTTTTTTACAATAGATGCAATTATACAAAAGATAAGTTTTTTTAAAAGATACAATTTATACAAAAGATACGATTTTGAACCGGAAAGGGAGTCCACAAAACAGTGGGCTTTCTTTTCCTTTACTCACATTATAAGGGAGATAATTGATTATGATTACGATTTCTTTAGAGCCAGATTCCCATATTCCTATGTACTTGCAGATTTACGAATATATCAAAAAAGAAATACTGGAGGGACGTCTCTCTTATCCGGAAAAACTCCCCTCTTCCCGTTCTCTCGCCGCCTTTTTGCAGGTCAGCCGCAGTACGGTGGACACAGCGTACCAGCAGCTTGTAGCAGAAGGGTATGTCGAGCCAAAGGAAAAAAGGGGTTTTTTTGTGAACCCCATCACGCACCATCAATCATTTAAGACAAAGACAGCTGCAAAAAACCGCCCTCTCTCACCGTCCGACAGCTCTGTGGATGTGGAGTTTTTATATGACTTTAATCCAAATGCCATTGATACCGCACACTTTCCGTATTCCGTCTGGAAATCAATCGGAAAAAACCAACTGGACAACCCAGATAATTTTCTTATCGGAAATCACTACGGCTCACCAGATCTGCGTCAGGCAATCGCTGACTATCTCCATGGTTCGAGAGGTGTTTTTTGCACCCCGGACAACATCATTGTCGGTGCCGGACTGGATCATCTTCTTCAAATGTTATGCGTTCTTTTCAAACGAAATGCAGTTTTCGCCATGGAGGAGCCGGGCTACCGCAGTGCCAGACAGGTAATCCTCTCCGGCGGCTGTCAGGTAAAGGACATTCCGCTAAAGGAAAATGCCATGGATGTCTCCCTGCTGGAGCAGTCCGGTGCGAACATCTGCTATGTCACCCCCAGCCACCAGTTTCCTTTGGGAAGCATTATGCAGATTCCGAGGAGACAGTCTCTTTTGGCTTGGGCGTCAAAAAAAGAGAACCGCTACATTATCGAGGATGACCACGACAGTGAATTTCGTTACAAGGGAAAGCCGATTCCGGCACTGCAAAGTCTGGATTCGGAGGAAAAGGTTATCTATATCGGAACATTCTCAAAAGCCATCTCTCCGGCAATCCGTACCGGGTACATGGTTCTCCCGGCTCACCTGATGGCACAGTATGAAAGGCTTTGCGGCTCCTACGCCTGCCCGGTATCTCTCATCAATCAGGCAATCCTGACGGACTTTATCAGAAAGGGATATTTTGAGAAACATCTGAATCGAATGAGAAAGATATACAAGTCAAAGCACGATTATCTCATTCAGCAGTTAAATGAAAATTTTCGTGACGGACTACTGGATATTTCCGGTGACAATGCCGGACTATATGTTATATTGCGTTATAACGGAAAAAAAGAAGAAGATGAGATTATGAGAAAGGCAAAGGAATATAAAATCTGCCTTCACTCCCTAAGAGGCTACTACGCCGGAGAAATTCCGGCCGACTACTGCCCTTCGTTTCTGATTGGTTTTGCAAATCTGAGCGAGAATCAGATTCACGACGGAATTGAGCTGCTGGCAAAAGAGGTCTTACTGTGAGACAGATTTTCCTTCGCCATGCAGATATCTTTTTCAATCTGGATTTTTAGTTCATCCAGAGACATAAATTTTTTCTCTTTTCTCTGAAATGCCAGAAGGAACACCGTAATGGCTGTATCATACAAATCTCCGTCAAAATCAAAGAGCCACACCTCCATGCCTACAGGATTTTCTCCGGGTATGGTAGGCTTTACACCCAGATTGCCAATCCCCTCATAGAACGTGTTCTGCACCTTCACCCGAACGGTATATACACCGTAAGGAGGCAGTTCTTTCCCTTCCTCCGGCTGGATGTTTGCCGTAGGCACCTCCATTTTTCTGCCTATCTGATTTCCTTTTTTTACAATGCCCTTCATAAAATAAGGCGTACCTAACAGCTTATTCACCTGCTGCATATTTCCTTCTTTTAAAAGAGTGCGAATCCATGTACTGCTGATAATCTCCCCATCCATTTTCTTTTTTTCACAGATAATGGTTTCAAATCCATACCGGATTCCTTCTTTTTTCAAAAACTGCGCATTTCCGGAACGCTGATAACCAAAGCAAAAGTCAGCACCCACCACAACCTTTTTTGCATTACATTTTTCGACTAATATTTCTTTTACAAACTGCTCTTTACTCATGTGCATAAATTCTGATGTCATGGGGATTCCGACAAATACCTCAACGCCCAGTTGTTCCGCTAAAGCAAGTTTCTCCCGGTAGCTGTAAATTCCCTGTCCCTTCGGAAACAAAAAGGTAATCATTGTCATTTTCAAATTCTCGTCCTTCGCAAAGGAAAGCAAACAGCGGTGTCCGGTGTGGATACCGTCAAATTTGCCAATGCAGACTGCTGTATTTTTTAATTGAAAATCCAAACTGGTTATCACTTGCATTTTTACTTCCATCCTTAATGAAACATTTTCACAATTCGGTATTGATTGTCTTTCTTCTCAAAGCGGTAAATCGCAAAAAATTCACCGGAATCGCTGTACATTCTTATCATCTCGCCATCTGCCGGGGTATGTCCGCCCTCTGACTCACAAAATTTTGCCGATACTATATTGCCATTTTGCAAAAATTTCATTGCGTACGGGGAGACAAAACAAGCCGGATAGCTGTCAAAGAGCGAATCTACCGGACGCAGGAAGGTCTCCGGATTTTCTTTCCTCTTCTCAATCTGTTCCAGTGTCAGTGCGTCCTCCAGACGAAAATTTCCCACTCTCGTTCTCACAAGAGACTTCATGGCAGCACCGCAGCCAAGCTCCTGCCCAATATCGTGGCAGAGAGAACGGATATAAGTTCCCTTTGAACAAGTCACTTCGATGGCAAACTCGTCTTTTTCAAGACACAGCTCCTCCAAAGACAGCTTGTGAATCACAACCGTCCTCGGCTTTCGCTCAATCTCTTTTCCCTGACGGGCAAGCTCATACAATTTTTTTCCGTTTATCTTAATCGCTGAATACATCGGGGGAATCTGGCTGATTTCTCCTTGAAAATGGGATAAAACCTGACGAATCTGCTCCTCGGTTACGGAAACCGGATTTTCTGTCTGTATCATCCCCGTCATATCCAATGTGTCTGTTGTCACACCTAATTTCACAACGGCGGCATAGGTTTTGTCTTTGTCTGTCAAAAGGTCACAAACCTTTGTCCCTTTCCCGACGCAGACCGGAAGAACTCCGACAGCATCCGGGTCTAACGTTCCGGTATGCCCGATTTTCTTAAAATGAAGGATACCTCTCAGCTTTGCGACTAC
>CAZFHT010000146.1:0-4353 GCA_964518785.1 uncultured Eubacterium sp. | reverse complement strand
AATTTGGCTTTGCCACAGCACCGCTTGTAACAATGGGCTGTGTCATGATGCGTGTCTGCAATCTGGATACCTGCCCGGTAGGTGTGGCAACCCAGAATCCGGAACTGAGAAAGCGTTTTCAGGGAAAACCGGAATATGTAGAGAACTTTATGAAGTTTATCGCAGAGGAACTTCGTGAGCTGATGGCGAAACTTGGTTTTGCAAAACTGGATGATTTGGTAGGACGTTCGGATTTACTGAAGGTACGTGAGGATCTTGCACAGGATGAGAGAACGGGCAAGATTGATTTGTCTGCGATTATTAACAATCCGTTTATCCATGACAAGAACCGCACCTTTAAGGATAAGGATGTCTATGACTTTAAGTTAAATAAAACGATGGATGAAAAAGTGTTCCTGAAAAAATTTGCCAAAGCACTTGAGACGGGAGAAAAGACAACAGTAAAAGCGAGGGTTTCAAATGTAGACCGAGCATTGGGAACGATTTTGGGAGCAGAAATCACAAGAAAACTCGGTGATAATGTGCCGGATGATACGTTTACGGTCGAGTGTGAGGGCAGCGGCGGACAGAGTTTCGGTGCGTTCATTCCGAAGGGACTTACCTTAAAGCTTGTCGGTGACAGCAATGATTATTTTGGTAAAGGTTTATCCGGCGGTAAATTAATCGTTCATCCTTCTTTGAATATTCAGTATAAACCGGAGGAGAACATTGCCATCGGTAACGTTGCCTTGTATGGTGCCACCAGTGGTGAGGCATACATTAACGGTGTTGCCGGGGAACGTTTCTGTGTGCGAAATTCCGGTGCACAGGCAGTAGTAGAAGGGGTAGGCGACCATGGCTGTGAATACATGACTGGCGGCTGTGTTGTCATTCTCGGACCTACCGGAAAGAATTTTGCAGCCGGAATGAGTGGCGGTATAGCTTATGTATTAGATGAGAACAGTGATTTGTATCTGAAATTAAATAAAGAGTTGGTTTCCTCCAATTCAGTAACCGACAAATACGACGTCATGCAGTTGAAGGATATGATTACAGCCCATGTTGAGGCGACAAATTCAGCCAGAGGAAAAGAAATTTTGGAGAACTTCAGTGACTACCTTCCAAAATTCAAGAAGATTATTCCTCATGACTATCAGGCAATGTTACAGCAGATTGCACAGATGGAGGAGAGAGGTATGAGCAATGAGCAGGCTCGTATCGAGGCGTTTTATCAACTTAAAAAAGCGTGACAACAGATTTTGAGAAAGGAATGTGAATGATATGGGTAAACCAACCGGATTTATGGATTATGACCGTCAGGCAAATACAGAGATTAAGCCTTTAGAACGTATAAAAAATTTCGATGAATTTCATCTGCCAATGAGTGAGGAGGACCGCCGGGTTCAGGCGGCGCGATGTATGGATTGCGGCGTTCCGTTTTGTCAGTCCGGCATGATGATTGGCGGTATGGCAAGCGGATGTCCTCTTAACAATATGTGTCCTGAGTGGAATGACCTTTTATATCATGGCTGCTATGAGCAGGCATTGGGACGTCTGTTAAAGACAAATAACTTCCCGGAGTTTACATCGAGAGTATGCCCGGCTCCTTGTGAGGCGGCGTGTACTTGCGGATTGAACGGCTCGTCGGTGACGATTAAGGAAAATGAGAATGCCATTATCGAATATGGTTATGAAAATGGTCTGATGGGGGCAAAGCCGCCGAAAGTAAGAACCGGAAAGACGGTTGCCATTGTCGGCTCCGGACCGTCGGGACTGGCTGCGGCAGACCAGTTGAATAAAAGAGGTCACAATGTTACTGTGTTTGAGAGAGAAGACCATCCGGGAGGACTGCTGATGTACGGTATCCCTAATATGAAACTTGACAAAACGGTGATTGACCGTAAAATAAAAGTAATGGAAGAAGAGGGCGTCGTTTTCAAAACAGGTGTTAATGTTGGTGTTGACGTAAAGGCAGAGGAACTTCGCTCACAGTATGACCGGGTGATTCTGACTTGTGGTGCCTCTCATCCAAGAGACATCAAGGCACCGGGCAGAGAGGCGAAGGGCATTTATTTTGCAGTAGATTATTTAAAACGTGTCACTAAACATCTCTACAATCCGGACTTTCAGGATTACATTGACGCAAAAGGGAAAAATGTCATGGTCATTGGCGGCGGCGATACCGGAAATGACTGTGTAGGTTCTTCTATCCGTCAGGGGGCAAAGAGTGTTGTCCAGTTAGAAATGATGCCGAAGGCACCGGCGGAGAGAACAGCAGGTAATCCATGGCCGGAGTGGCCAAAGGTATTGAAAACCGATTATGGCCAGCAGGAGGCAATCGCTGTATTTGGCAGTGACCCCCGCATTTACGAGACTACGGTAAAAGAGTTTATCACCGACGACAAAGGAAATTTAAAGCAGGTGAAGGGTGTTAAACTGAACTGGCAGAAGGATGAAAAGACCGGACGCATGAATATGAGTGAAATTCCGGGAAGTGAGTATATTATGGATATTGACCTTGTGTTTATTGCTGCAGGATTTCTCGGTGCAGAGGAATATGTAACAAAGGACTTTGCTGTCAAGCTGACCGAACGGACCAATGTCGAGACAGAGCCGAATAAGTATAAGACGAGTCAAAAGGGTGTCTTTACCGCAGGTGATATGCACCGGGGACAATCCCTTGTCGTCTGGGCTATTCGTGAAGGCAGAGAAGTGGCGAAGGCAGTAGATGAAGATTTGATGGGATATACAAATTTACATTAACGTGTTACAGCTTAGAGGAACCGCCCCATAGGAGCAAAAAAGCACACCCTTTTGTGTGCGGCTTTGTGAATACAAGGGCGGTTTTCTCAGGCAGTGAAAAAAAAGTCGAAAGGAGAATGTGAATATGGCACATTACACGAAGGAGGATATAATCCGTCTGGTCGAAGAGGAGGATGTAGAGTTCATCCGGTTACAATTTGTGGACACTTTTGGTAATTTGAAAAATATGGCGATGGCAGCGGAGCAGTTGGAAATGGTGCTGAGTAACCAGTGTATGATAGATGGCGGTGCCATTCAGGGATACGATACGGAGGATTTGGACGAACTGGTGTTGGTGCCGGATTTGGACACCTTCGCTATTTTTCCATGGCGTCCGCAGAGGGGACGTGTGGCAAGATTTATCTGTGACATCCGCTATCCGGATGGCTCACCGTTCATGGGTGACCCCCGCCATATTCTCGGCAAAGTAGTGAAGGAGGCAGAAAAAGAGGGCTATACTTTTTATGCCGGGCCGGAATCGGAGTTCTTTCTTTTTGATTTGGACGAGAACGGAAAACCGACCACTAACACAAGTGAAAAAGGTGATTACTATGATGTGGGACCGGTAGATGCGGGGGAAAATGTACGTCGTGACATTATTTTATCTCTCTCGGAAATGGGATTTGAGATGGAGTCCTCCAACCATTCGAACGAGGCAGCCCAACATCAGATTAACTTTAAGTTTGATGATGGGATTCACACTGCAGATAACATTATGACATACCGTCTGACCGTCCGCACCGTAGCAAAGCGGCATGGACTTCACGCTACCTTTATGCCAAAACCAAATTACGGGAAAAAAGGTGCCGGAATGTTTTTTAATATGTTTTTGTGCAAAGATGGGAAAAATATTTTTGACGCTCCGGATTCGAAAGATGGTCTCAGCCGGGAGGCATATCACTTTATGGCAGGCATCATGCACCATATCAAGGGAATGACGCTGATTAACAATCCGATTATCAATTCATATAAAAGACTGGTGCCGGGCTACAATGCTCCGGTAAATATAAGCTGGTCACGAAAGAACCGGGCGCCCCTTGTCCGCATGACTACTACCGGCGTACTCGGTGCCCGTATGATTCTCCGAAGTCCGGACGGTGCCTGCAACCCTTATCTTGTGCTGGCAGGCTGTCTTGCAGCGGGACTTGAGGGAATCCGAAATCAAATGGAGCCTCCGGTATGTCTGGATGACGCAACAGATGATGATTGTAAGAAAATGGATATTTTGCCGAGAACTCTCTTTGAGGCAATCACCGAATTTGAAAAAGATGAATTTTTGCAGAATGTATATGGGGAACAATTGTCCCAAATTATGATTACAAAGAAGAAAGAGGAGTGGAATAAGTACTGTGAGCAGGTAACAACATGGGAAGTTGAAAAATATTTAGACTTGATTTAAAAGCTGTCTCATCCAGAAAAAATCGGTGTAAAATAGCGTATTTACGTTATTTGTTGGCAAGGAGGTGTGAACGATTCTACGTATTATTGTAGCGTTTCCAAAGCTGGATGATGCAAAAAAATTAAAAAATGTTTTGAATCAAAACGGATATGATGATATACTAGCTTGTAATA
>CAZFHT010000145.1:0-4382 GCA_964518785.1 uncultured Eubacterium sp. | reverse complement strand
AAGATCAGCTCCTCGGCATAGCGCATGTTGCAGTCGTGAAACTCACCGCCCTTGCGTCAGTAACCGGATCCGGACTTTCCTGTCCTACATGAAGCTGTAATGTTTCAAATTTCAAATTTCTTTCTGCTCTTGTTTTCTTACTCATCACATCATACCTCTTTTCTTTTTATTTTTTATAATTTTATAGTTTTCATTTTTCCCTTTTCATGCGCCTATCATAGCACGTGATTTTTGTCTTGTAAAATATGAAAAAAGAAGAACTGGCTATAAGGTTATCTTATAACAAATGTCAAAAAACTCTCTTTTTCTACTTCAGATGTACTGCTGCCGCACACATATTTTCTGTCGTCTTGTAAAGCAGTTTTCCTTCTTCCACCCGGAACTCTGCCTTATCATCATAGGAATAGGTATTCACAATATTCCTGCCGCCCTCCTTCAAATCCACTTCAATATACTCCGGCAGCTCACCATGAAAGCAATGAATCACAACCAGTGCCTCACCGTCCTCCTTTACCCGGAGCAATACCTGATAACCCTCCGGATGGCGGTCACTGGAAATCTTCGTGCCGCTGCGGTGCGAAACACCTTTTTTAATAACCGGAGCGACTTCTTTGTAAAAGGCAATGCCCCGGTCAATCACATCCCACTGCTGCGGTGACAAATCTGTTACATCACCGGAAAGACACATCCTTCCAAGGAACGTATTTGCGATGGAGTAGCCTATTCTCTTCGTTGTGTCCGTCTTGCGAATCACCGCCCAAATCTGACTCTGGCGCGGCAGAATCGCCCGGTGAAGATTTGCGGCAATGATTGGGATTTCCTCTGTTTCATGAGCGTCCGAAAATGACGCCATAGAACACAGGCTCATCATCAAAGGCTCCAGCTTGTGTCCGCCGGATGCACAGTTTTCCAGCACAATCCCCGGCACCTCCTCTTTTACCTGACGAACAAAATCAACGGACGCCTCCATGTTTTGCCGCAGTCCTTCGCCAAGAGACTCTGCCCCGTCACATCCGATACCAATCGTATCGTTGTAATCCATCTTCATATACTCAAATCCGTACTTTTGCAGAGTGCCAATCACTTTTTCGTGAAGATATTCCTTTACCCACGAATCATTCATGTCCCAGAACCGTCGGCTGTACGTCGTCAACGGATAACCATCTCTCTTTAACAAATGGTCCGTAAGCTGATACGCCTTTGCCGCACTTCCTACGTTGTCAATCTCAAACCAGATTCCCGGCTTCATCCCGGCATTCCGTATTACCTCCACTGTCTTATCCAGACCGTCCGGGAAAAGTGAATCTGAAACGTTGTAATCACCCATGCTGATATCCCATGGAACACCGTCCTCCTTAAACCAGCCGCAGTCAATGACAAAATAGTCAAATCCTTTCTCCCTGATTGCCTCCACAATGCCGGAAATATTTTCGTGGGACGGACATCCCCATGTAGTACAGTATTCATTGAAAATAATCGGAAGTTCCTGCTCTTTTTCCGGGCCATCCTCTAAATATTTTTCTCCTGCCGACACAAGCCGGTGGCAGATTTCGTCAATATCTCCCCGGCATACGCTCAGAATCGCCGTTGGCGTCTCAAAACTTTCCCCCGCTTTTATTTTTTTCATCCAGTGGCCAAATTCCCGGTCCGCAAGACCGCCGGAAATATGTAAGCCATCATCCTGTCGGTACAATTCCATCTGCCATGACGCCTCGTGAGCGAGCTGCACTCCCCACAGCACATGATTTACCTTGTCCTCCACTGCCACGAAAGGAAAATATTTCATGACCGGCATGGAACCTCTCTGTCCAAAACGCTCCACCCCGACTGACCAGTTCGACCAGCTCGGTTCCAACTGCAAATCTTCTACTGTTTCCGTCACCAGCCTTCCCTCATGGCTCCATTTACTGCGAAGCCGGTGAACAAGCAGAGAATTCACGCCGTCCTTCTCCCGAAAAGGAGTAATATTTGCCATCTCAAAGCTGGACAGCATTTCCAGTGTTACCTCGTCGCTGCCGGAATTGAGAAATCTGTTTTTCATCTCAAAACTGGATTCTCCTTCGTAATAAGTAATTACATTTTCTAACTGATAGCCCCTTCGGTCTTTCATAACGGTAGTGATTGTCTGTTTGCCCGACGACTTCTCCACCTTTTGGGAGTCATACTCAAAAAGGTTCCCCGTCTCACTGTTGTGCATTGTCTGACCACAGCCATAGCAATTAGGATAAATGTCCCCCACCAGTTTTAACTGGGCAAGACTGTTTACCCGGTAAAATTTCTTGTCACTGACATCTTTGTCCTTCATGTCTTTGGGAATCATGTAAAATCCCACTCTTTTGTAATCGGTTTCCTGTTCAAAAATCAGCAGCATATCTCCAAGCAAAATCTCTGAAATCCGTTGAATCGCCATGTTCCTCTTCTCCTCTCAAAAAAATGAATAAAATCAATGTTATTATAATGGATTTTCCTCTATTTTACAAACCTTTATTGTTTTTATAGTTTTTTTATCTTTTTTATATTTTTTCAATGACAAATCATGTCATATTTGGTAGAATAAAGTCAGTAAGTTCATATTATGACAATGTTCATCGTGTTGGGTTTTCTTAATAATCGGTTTCGTTAATTAAAAAACGCAGCACTTGTGCATTGTCCGACAAAAAATCACACAGAGAAGGGAGAAATTATTATGAACTATTTATCTGAATACGCCGGAAGTCTTGTATTCCTTTTGGGGGGCTACGCTTATATGTGCAATGTAAGTTTAAAAAAGACTCTGGTATCAACTCTTAACTATGTAGAACTGGTTATCGCATGGGGACTTGCCGTAGGGCTTGGGCTTTCCACCGCTGTCGTGATGGGTGGTCCGGGTTATCTGAATCCCGGTGCCGTACTGGGAAATGTAATTAAAAATGGTCTTGCCATTTCCGACGCCTGTATTTACATTTTGATGGAATTTCTGGCAGCCGGCACAGCCGTCCTTGTCTGTACCATCTTTTTCTGGGATTCCTTTAAGGCATCAAAGGAAAATCCAAAACGAGGTATTTTTTCTGCCTATCCGGTTGAGAAAAATCTGCCGCTGAACTTTATTCAAGAGGTTCTTGCCACGTTTTTCTTCTTGTTCCTTGTGCTTATCTGCATTACCAGCCTGCCGGGTACGTCCACAGCCTTGGTTGTCGGTGCTGTCGGCTTTGCCGCTGTTGCCCTTTTGGCACTGTCTTTGAACAGTACCGGATTCAGCATGAACGCTATGCGTTCTTTCTTCAGCAGCATTTGGTTTGCGATTCTTCCAATCCCGAACAAAAACGGGGAAAAAGTTGACTGGCAGTACCAGATTGTTGTAAATCTCATCGGCTCCAGTATCGGCGGCATTCTTGCTGTCATTGCCGTAGGATGTATTCAGTCTCAGCTTTTTTCGTAAAGAAGGCCTAAGAATAATTGCATTTTTTTAAATAATGTGCTAAAATAAACTTAACAATTTACGTACTTTACATAAATTTACATTCTTAAAGTAGAAGGGGCTAGAAATATGGAATTAAAAGATTTTATGGATATGTCAAAGCTGCAGAAGATTCAGGATGATTTTTCCAATGCCACAGGATTGGCAGCGATTGCCGTAGGAAAACATGGCGAATACATCACTGAAGGAAGTAATTTTACCGACTTCTGTATGAAATACACTCGCGGTTCCGAGGAGGGAAACCGACGTTGTGTCAAATGTGACAATGAGTGTTCAGGCACTTATTTCTGCCATGCAGGACTGATGGATTTTGCCTTTGACCTTCTCATTGATGGCGAAAAATACGGTTCCATTATCGGTGGTCAGGTATTGCCGATGGAGCCGAATGAAGAACAGTTTCGTGCCACCGCCACAGAGTTGGGAATCAACCCGGATGATTACATAGAGGCTCTTAACAAAGTTCCTCGCAGCACAGAGAAAAGAATCCGCGCAGCAGCCGGACTTCTGGAGACGATTACAAATCAGTTGGTCAACTTGGAGTATTACAAGTATATGAACGCCAAAAGGCTTTCCACCCTGCAGAGCGAAGTTGACAAATCCACTTCTCTCGTTCGGGAAATTAACGAGTACACCGTACATCTGAAAAAGATTTCCAGCAAGCAGCGTATTCTGGCGTTGAATGCAAGTATCGAGGCTGCCCGCAGCGGTGAGGCAGGTGCAGGATTTGCCGTTGTAGCAAAGAGTATGCAGGATTTATCCTCACAGTCCGATGATATTTACAAAGATATCGAAAATTCCGCTGAGGAAATCACTGTAGAATTTACAAAACTGGCAGATTTGTTTAACCAGAAATAATTACAGCAGTTGATAACAGGGGTTTGTCAAGTAAAGTGTGTAAATTAATTTAATTTTTTTATCGGTGGTT
>CAZFHT010000144.1:0-4385 GCA_964518785.1 uncultured Eubacterium sp. | reverse complement strand
CAATACTCTTTTATGTTTTTTCTTTGCGTTCATTCCGCCTTTAATTCTAGCCATTTGTCATTTCCCTCCTTAAGCCATTAACTGTATGGCATAATCTTCTTCATTGTCTTTACATTTGTCTCGTCAACCAAAGCTGATTTTCTCAAATTTCTCTTTCTCTTGGTTGTCTTCTTTGTCAAGATATGGCTCTTGTTTGCCTTATTTCTCTTCAATTTACCAGTTCCGGTTACTTTGAATCGCTTCGCAGCGGCTCTTTTTGTTTTCATTTTCTGATTTGCCATAATTACATTCCTCCGTTATTATTTCGTGGCTGATAAAAACATTACCATACTTCTTCCTTCCATTTTGGCAGGCTTGTCAACAACAGCGACATCCTTCAACTGCTCATAGAACGAATCCAGAATCTCTTTCCCAACATCCCTGTGAGCCATCTCACGTCCGCGGAATCTCAGAGTAACTTTAATCTTATTACCCTTCTCCAAAAACTTCTTGGTCTGATTTACCTTCGTATTCAAATCGTTGGTATCAATATTTGGAGACAGACGAATCTCTTTCGTCTCAATGGTTCTCTGTTTCTTCTTCGCTTCCTTCGCTCTGCGAGTTTGTTCATAACGATATTTACCGTAATCCACAATCTTGCATACAGGCGGCTTTGCATTCGGTGAAATCTTCACTAAATCCAATCCGGCGTCCTTTGCTTTGAAATATGCTTCTTTTGACGACATAACGCCAATTTGTTCCCCATCCGGGCCGATTACGCGTACTTCTTTGTCACGAATCTGCTCGTTAATCATTAAATCGCTTATTGTTCCTTACCTCCTAATAGAACTATACTTTTAAAATAAAAAAAGTAGATAACTGCTTTTAAAAGCCGGCTATCCACATAACAAGAATTCCCTGTAAAAAAGGTTTCCTTTTAAAAAGTTTTCTTTTAAAAAGGGTTGAACCACTGACGCGTGACATAAATGTACGGCAGGGTGAGAGTGGATAACTCTGCTTTTTAACACCTTTAGAATCATAACACAGACACTTTGTTGTGTCAAGAACATTTTGGCATATATTCAGTAATTTTGACTTTTTTAATGGTATCTGCTATCATAGTCTGGTGTGCAAACAACAAATCCGTTCGGGAGGTGTCCCATGTCAGAGAAAAAGAAACTGTCCTATTTTTCCAAACAGGATATTGTATTAATTGTTCTGCTGTTTTTTCTGGGAATTGTTTTGACGGTTATTATTTACCGCCCTGCCACTACTGATGCAGCCTCAGAAAAGCAGTTAGAAGTACGGCAGAACGGAACCGTTATTATGACGCTGCCTATAAAGGACGAGGATACGGAGCAGCGAATTGAAGGTACGTCGGATGGCTACAATGTTTTTACGATTAAAGATGGAGTAGTGCAGATGACGTCGGCGAACTGTCCAGACAGCACGTGCGTCCATACCGGCAGTATCTCTCGTGTCGGTGAGACGATTGTATGTCTCCCTCACCGTCTGGTTTTAAAAATCGTGGAAATAAAAGACGACAGCTCACCGGATACACCGGACGCTATCGTCCATTAAAAAGAATAGGATATAGGAAAAAATTATGAAAAATCATTCTGTTAAATTAGCTAAGCTGGCTGTGTTTACCGCAGCAGCATTCATATTCAGCTACATAGAAAGTTTGATTCCACTGCCGATACCTTTTCCGGGAATCAAACTGGGACTTGCCAATCTGGTTATCCTTATCGTCCTGTACCGCGAAGGCTTTACCTCGGCTCTCGGTGTTTCTTTTGTGAGAAATCTGCTCAACGCCCTTACATTTGGAAGTCTCTTCGGCCTGCTCTACAGCCTGGCAGGAAGTATACTGAGCCTCCTTATCATGGCGGCACTAAAGAAAACAACCAAACTTTCCTTAGTCAGCATCAGCACAATCGGCGGCATCCTTCACAATATGGGACAATTTATAACGGCAATCTGTCTGGTAGGCTTTGACGCAATCCTGCATTACCTGCCATTCCTTTACTTTGCCGGACTGGTGGCAGGAATCCTAATCGGCGTCCTGTCAAAGCTCTGTCTCCGGCGACTGCCGGCGTCTATTTTTTAGCAATACGAGTTGAATAACATCCCACTGTACATAGAAGATTCATAAGCAGTACCGATGTCACTCTGATGCAGATGTGCATAACTGTATACCTTCTGCTCTACGTATTCCATCGGATTCATACTCATTTGTTCGCACTTCTCTCTCAACTGGGACACAAACTGCGACGGAATCTTCGCTCCGAAATTCTCATTTTCTTCTGATACTGACAAAAATCCGTCTTCATCAATGGTAAAACCAGCCTCGATAAGCTCTCCGGCATTGCGGTCAAGTAATGTCCGCAGCTCTCCGCCCGGACGGGACGGCTTTCCATTTTCCAAACCATACTGGTCACTGGTCTGAAGAAGTTTATTGAAAAGACCTGACATCTTTTTCAAATTTTCCTCTCCGTCCTCTGATTTACCCTGCAGCACGTCATCCGCTGACTCTCCCAGCTCCATAGACATTTCCTTGACATTTAAGGCATATGCCTGAGTGGAATCCGACAGCTTTATCATCGCATTTGGTATGGTGTTATTTAATGTGACGATATTTTTGTACTTCGTTTTCAGTTCACGCTTGTTGTGAACATTTGTTTTTGGGGATACCTTTGGCAGATACCCGCCAAGGTAAAAGTTATATGCTTCAATCATATTCATCACGCCTTCCATGGCATGCCCTTCGGCATTACTACTCCTGTTTACTCCAACTTTTCAATTCGATTATAAACCATTTTTATCGTAAAAGCAACATCGGATTTACAGTTTCTTCCTTTTCTTTTACTTGGTAATAAAGATTTGTCCCTTCCAAAGAGTAGTAATTCGTCGGTGCTGCCACTTTGCCGATGACTTGTCCCTCGGATACAGAGTCGCCTTTTTGTACGGTAACGTCTTTTAATTGTCCATAACTGACGGAAAAATCGTCTCCAATGTCAACTGTCACCGTTCTTCCCGTTTCCTCCGAAGTGGAAATGTCGGTGACTTTGCCATCCGCACTTGCTTTTACTTGTGCTCCCTCTTCGGCAGAAATCAAAAGTGCCGGATTGGTGCGGTACTGTGCCAGCGTTTTGAAATAAACGACTTTGTCCGAACTATATTCCATCAAAATGTCACCCTCTACCGGCCAGAGCAAGCCGGATTCCTGGTCAAAATGAAGTTCGTTTTTCACTGGCTGAACTGCCGTCTCTACCGTTTTTTCCGTAGGCGAAGGCGTTTCGGTTGCTTTGGCTGTTTTTTTCTCGGTTTCCTTTGTTTTATCCTTGGCGGTTCCTTGTGACGATGTTTCCTTGGTTTCCGGCTCTACGGTCTGGACCGGTTCCGGGCTTTCTTCTGCCACAATGGGATTTTCCTCACTGCCGTCTCCCGTTCCGCCAATGAGACTGTAGCAAATCGCCGCAAATGCCACCAACGCCACAATGCCGCAGACTAATGAAATATAAAAACCTTTCTCTTTATAAAACAATACTATCACCTCAACTTTTCTGTTTTGGTGATAGTATTGGCAAAAACATATTTCCTTATTCTATCTATTTCAATTTCTTCAAATGCCAGATTTCTTTTGCATATTCTTCAATGGTACGGTCGGATGAGAACTTACCGCATTTAGCTGTTTGCAGCATTGCCATCTTCGCCCATTTCGCTTCATCCCGGTAAGCCTCCTCTACTTTCTTCTGAGCTGCCTCATAAGAACGGAAGTCTTTCAGGATAAAGTACTGGTCTGCCCGTTCACCGCCATTGCTCTCAAGAAGAGAATTGTAAATTTCACGGAACAGCTCAGTGTCATCCGGTGAATAAGTGCCATCAATCAACTGTGTCAGCACCATGCGGATATCGGAATCCATGTTGTAAATATCCCTTGGATTGTACTGTCCGTTTTGCTCGAAATCGATAACCTCTTGGGAAGACAAGCCGAAGATAAAAGCATTCTCCTCGCCTACTTCTTCAACGATTTCCACATTAGCACCATCCATCGTTCCCAATGTAGGCGCACCATTCAGCATGAATTTCATATTTCCGGTACCGGATGCCTCTTTGGATGCAGTGGATATCTGCTCTGAAACATCGGCTGCCGCAAATATCATTTCCGCATTGGACACACGATAGTTTTCGATAAATACAACTTTAATCTTACCGCCAATGGAGGCATCGTTATTGATTACATCAGCAACGCTGTTAATCAGCTTGATGATTGCCTTGGCACGACGATATCCGGCAGACGCTTTGGCACCGAAAATAAATGTTCTCGGATACACATCAAGGCTCGGATTTTTCTTTAACTCATTGTACAAGTGCATAATGTGTAAAATATTCAACAACTGGCGTTT
>CAZFHT010000143.1:0-4441 GCA_964518785.1 uncultured Eubacterium sp. | reverse complement strand
ATTTAAATTTGCACCCCTCAATCGACAAAATCAGCGGCGTATTCGTGCTATGATGTCTCCAAAAACAGTGGAGGTAAAAAACATGCAGTGGAATAAACCGAAAAGCCTCCGGCAGATTGGTTCTGTGCCGGGGCGTAAGAAAGTATATGTCGAAGATTATGTGATGAGGTTCGCCAGAAAGCTGGCAGAACAAAATTTTGACGGAGAGAAAGCAGCCGTTTTGCTTGGTGCTACGTATCTGTACAATGAGGAAAAAATATATCAGATTTCCGGCATTGTAGAGATTCCTGATTTTTATGCCCGCAGTGGTCCGAAACTTTCGGAGGATACGTGGGACAAACTTTACAGCCGGATTAAAGAAAATTTTACGGATTTGGAGATTGTGGGATGGTTTTATTCCGGCAAGGGTTTTTCCTCCCATGACGCACCGAAATTATTAGAAATACATAAGCAGAATTTTCAGCACAGAGATAAGGTGCTGTATCTTTACGAAGGAGAGGAGAGAGAGGACACCATTTTCCTCTACCGGGGCGGCGGCTTTGAAAAACAAAAGGGATATTACATATATTATGAGAAAAATCCGGAAATGCTGGCGTATATGGAAAAAGAGAATAATCGGCACATCCATATTGTGGAGCAGGAGGATGACCGGGTTGTCCGCAATATACGGGGAGTTATGGAGGAGAAGGAACACCATAGGCAGGCGTTGAGAAGGAGGCAGCAGAGGGAGAGCCGGTTCGGTTACAGCTTAGGGGTGGTGCTGGCACTGATTGTAGCAGTGGCGGGAGTTTCTACTCTGAAAAATCAGCGGACACTGGGGGAGGTAAAAAGCCAAGTGGACCGCTTACAGGAGCTTGCCCTCGGTAATGAAAACAGCCAATCCACAACTACGGTGGAAACAATGACAGGAGGCCTGACCAAAATGACGGCTACCCCCGCGGCTGTCACAGAAAATGAAAACCAAAACCAAGAGGAGGCTGCCAGCGGTGAGGCGGTGTCGGCGGGAGCAGTGACCAGCTGACAGTTAGTGGTTGCAAAATAAATCCCGGCTGTGTTATACTATGGGAAAAAAGAGGTGACAGACAGTGGCGGATTTATTACAGGAGCAGGAAAGACAGCGGACAGACCGGTTCACCAAAAAGAAAAATATCATCATGCTTTTTGCGGTGGGGCTGATTATCGTTGCCGGAATTAGTGCTTTGGCTGTCCTGTCATGGTATTTTAATAATCGTTGTTATACGAAATATGAAGTGGAAAATGAAGTAGAGAGAAGTGACAGCAACAATGTTACATATTCCTACTTTAATGGGAATATATTGAAGTGTAGCCGCAGCGGTATCAGTGCCATGGATTACAACGGAAAGAGTTTGTGGAATGGTGGATTTGAAATGAAACAGCCACAAATTGACACCTGCGGGGAGTATGTTGTTGTGGCAGATATAGGCGGCAAAGATTTTTACATTTACAATGGTGAGGACGAAGGAACTTCTCTGGAGACGACGCTGCCCATCGTCCGGGCGAAGGTGGCAAAGCAGGGAGTTGTGGCTGCCCTGCTGGAGGATACCGATTCGAATGTGCTGAATCTGTATGACCCGTACCGCACCACTGACAATCTTCTCGTGGAGATTCCCACCAATGTCAGCGACGAGGGATATCCGCTGGATTTTGACATTTCCCCGGATGGCAACAGTGTGGTGGTGGCTTACATGGTTGTCAGCGGCAATTCCGTTGAGGTGAAACTGAACTTTTACAATTTTACCGAAGTAGGACAGGATCAGAATACATTGGTAGGAGGAATGTCCTTTGGAGATGAAATGATTTCCGAGATTGGTTTTGTCGGAGACGATGAGGTTGCAGTATTTCACGAAAAGGGATTTACTTTGTTCTCCGGCATGAAACAGCCGGAAAAACTGGCGGAACAAACATTTGATGAAGACATTCAGAGCATGGCATACAATGAAAAATATATCGCTGTTGTGACGGGCGGCACCGAGGACAAGAAAACCCTTATTTTGTATAATCTCAAGGGAAGGGAGCAGATGAAGAAAGAGATTTCTTATGATTTTTCAGAAATGAAGATTTACAAAAATGAAATTTTTCTTGTGTCGAATTTGGGCTGCCAGATAATAAGGACAAATGGACGTGAAAAATTTGTTTGTGAATTTGAGGAGGGGATTGACACGATATTCCCGACGGTAAATGGAAACATGTACACATTGTTGGAAACATCTGCGATTCAAAAAATTAAATTGATGACAAAGTAGAGTTTGGCAACGAAGGATAAAGAGGTGATTTGTATGGATGCCAGAATAGCAGAATTAGTAGCGTTGGTGATTATTGTTTTGTGCGCTGTGCATGGGAAGAACAAAGGATTGTTTATGCAGCTGTTTTCATTGGTAAGAATTATTTTGCTTGTTGTGCTGACCTTTTTTTTGGCGGAGCTGATATTACCTTATCTGCCGGATTATCTCCCGAACCGAAGTGGGATTGCGTATACTGCCGCAGGAATTTTGGCGATTATCGTTTTAGCGTTTGTTAATTTCCTTTCAAGCTTAATCAGTAAAATTCCTGTTATTGGAACGCTCGACTGGCTTGGAGGTTTGCTTGTGGGCATCGTGATTGGCGTACTGATTGACTGGGTTGCTGTGGTGGTGCTTGTGGCTTGCGGAGACATGGCGTGGGCGAAGCAGGCGGCAGATGCGATTCATGACAGTGAAGTGCTTTCCAAATTACTGCAATTAAATATTTTTTCTTGACAAAGGAGAATCCGCACGATATAATGATTTAGCATGTGTTCGTGCGGATTTTTTGTGCTATGCAGAGTCCGGGAACCATGACATATTTCAAATGCAGGAGGTGAAAATTAATGCCAACTTTTAACCAATTAGTAAAGCAGGGAAGAAAATCAGTCGCTAAGAAATCAAATTCTCCAGCACTGCAGTCATCCTACAATTCTTTGAAGAAAAAGTCTGTAAACACGAGTTCTCCACAGAAACGTGGTGTGTGTACTGTCGTTCGTACTGCTACACCTAAGAAGCCTAACTCAGCACTTCGTAAGATTGCCAGAGTTCGTCTTTCCAACGGTATCGAGGTTACAAGCTATATTCCGGGTGAGGGACACAACCTTCAGGAGCATAGTGTTGTTATGATTCGTGGTGGACGTGTTAAGGACCTTCCGGGTACCAGATATCACATTATTCGTGGTACATTGGATACAGCAGGTGTTGCTGACAGAAAGCAGGCTCGTTCCAAATACGGCGCTAAGAGACCTAAAGCAGGAAAGTAAAACTTTCCCCGGAATAAATTTACGCAATGAATTGTTACTAAAATTTAAAAGTACCGGATTAATTTTTGCATCTTAATTATAAAATGATTACGAATGTGCAAGACTTAAACTGGTGCGGACACAAGTCGTGAGTACCTGTGAATTAATTAATATTAAGGAGGGAAGTAACGTGCCACGTAAAGGACATATTCAGAAAAGAGACGTGTTAGCGGATCCAGTTTACAAGAGTAAAGTTGTTACGAAACTGGTAAACAACATTATGCTGGATGGTAAAAAGGGCGTTGCTCAGAAAATCGTATACGGAGCATTCGAAGAAGTTGCCGAGAAGACCGGTAAGGATGCTTTGGAAGTGTTTGATGAGGCTTTGAACAATGTTATGCCTGAGTTAGAGGTTAAGGCAAGACGTATCGGTGGTTCCACTTATCAGGTTCCAATCGAAGTTCGTCCTGACCGCCGTCAGGCTTTGGCTCTTCGCTGGTTGACAACATTTTCACGTAATCGTGGAGAGAAGACCATGAAGGAGAGACTGGCTAACGAGATTATGGATGCTGCCAACAATACCGGCGCATCTGTTAAGAGAAAAGAAGATATGCATAAGATGGCTGAGTCGAATAAGGCTTTTGCACATTATCGCTGGTAATTTACTCTATGTATTTAACTAAATTGAGGAGGAAATCGTTTTGGCTGGAAGAGAATATCCATTAGAGCGTACCAGAAATATTGGTATTATGGCTCATATTGATGCCGGTAAGACAACACTGACAGAGCGTATTCTTTATTACACCGGTGTCAACTATAAAATCGGTGAAACTCATGATGGTGCTTCTACCATGGACTGGATGGAGCAGGAGCAGGAAAGAGGTATCACAATCACTTCTGCTGCTACAACTTGTCACTGGACATTGGAAGACCATCACAAAGCAAAACCGGGTGCGTTAGAGCATCGTATCAATATTATTGATACACCGGGACATGTAGACTTTACTGTTGAGGTAGAGCGTTCACTTCGTGTTTTGGACGGTGCGGTAGGTGTGTTTGATGCGAAAGCAGGTGTTGAGCCTCAGTCAGAGAACGTATGGCGTCAGGCTGACACATACAACGTACCGCGTATGGCATTCATCAACAAGATGGATATCCTGGGTGCAAACTTCTACG
>CAZFHT010000142.1:0-4503 GCA_964518785.1 uncultured Eubacterium sp. | reverse complement strand
TGGGCAACCGGACTCAAGTCCATAACTTCCTGTGGATTTGTCTCTGCCAGCATAGCAAAACCAGTCTGACGACAGGCATACACATCACTGTGGTCACCGAAAATATTCAGTGCGTGTGTGGATACGGTACGAGCTGATACATCAAAGACACAAGGCAGCATCTCACCGGCAATTTTATACATATTCGGAATCATCAACAAAAGTCCCTGAGATGCCGTAAATGTGGTGGTCAACGCACCTGCTGCCAAAGAACCGTGTACGGTACCGGCTGCACCTGCCTCCGACTCCATCTCAACTACTTTCACTGTGCTTCCAAAAATGTTTTTCTGTCCTGCTGCAGACCACTGGTCAACAGAATCCGCCATCGGACTGGATGGCGTAATCGGATAAATACCGGCTACCTCTGTATAGGCATAGGCAACGTGTGCTGCCGCGGTATTACCGTCCATGGATTGTTTTACTCTTGCCATTTTAGTAATGTCCTCCTTATACATTTGTTTAATTTTATCTTAATGATTCTATTCTATCACTAAGAAAAGAAAAAGTAAAGGTTCAGAAATTTCATTTTTTGTTCAAAATGGGATAATGCAACGATTATGCAACGATTATGCAACAAAAAAACAGAGACATAGTTCAATCGACTCCAAACGGTAACGCTACGCGTTAAAGTTTGTCGCTGATTGAACTATGTCTCTGTTTTTACTCCTGCTCAAATGAATTCCATTGTTACAATGACACTTCTTGAACAAAAGAATCGTCCCCATATTTTTTTCATACAAAATTGATTTTTGATTTTTTCTCTTGACAATTATTTCTTTACGCTGTATCATTGTGTTATGCACTTAACACAACAGTACAAGAAATAAATTAAGGAGGTACTCATGTCTTGGAATTTATCTGACAGCAGTCCGATTTATCTCCAGCTCATTCATCAGATTGAACTACGGATTTTATCCGGTCAGTACGCCAGCGGGGAACATTTTCCCTCGGTTCGTGACCTTGCCGCCGAGGCGGCGGTGAATCCGAACACCATGCAGAAGGCACTGGCGTATCTGGAACAGGAGGGACTTTTGGTGGGCAACCGCACCAGCGGACGCACCGTTACTACCGACCAGTCTATGTTATGCAGCATGCGGGAAAAAACGGCGAATCAATTATTTGAAGAATTCCATCATTCTTTATCTGATTTAGGTTTTTCAGAGGAAGAAATAAAGGAATTTATTATGCAAAAATATCAATAATTTGCCTACATGGCAGAAAGGGGAATTTATGATTCTACTACAAGCAACAAACCTAAGCAAAAACTTCGGTACTGCTCGCGCACTGGATTCTGTGAATCTGACTTTAGAGTGCGGCAAAATCGTAGGATTGCTTGGACCAAACGGAAGCGGCAAAACGACTTTGCTGAAAATTATTAACGGTCTTCTTGTCCCAAGCTCCGGCTCTATCCAGATTGGAGGCGAAGAACCGGGCATCATTACGAAACAGCATATTTCGTATCTGCCGGACACGACTTTTTTCCCAAAATGGATGAAGGTGTCTAACCTTTTTGATTATTTCTGCGATTTTTACGTTGATTTTGACCGCAGCAAGGCACAGGAAATGTTACAACGTCTTGGCATCAGTGAGAAAATGAAGCTGGGTGCCATGTCAAAGGGTACTTTGGAAAAAGCTCAATTAGTACTGACAATGAGCCGGGACGCTAATCTTTTCTGTCTGGATGAGCCAATCGGCGGTGTGGATCCTGCCACCAGAGATTACATCCTGCGAACCATCATTAATAATTACAGCGAAAATGCTACGGTGCTGATTTCCACTCATTTAATTCAGGATGTGGAAAATGTGCTGGATGATGTGGTCTTTCTGCAAAACGGCCAGATTCGTCTCCACGCTGCCGTCGACGAAATTCGTGAAAAAGAAGGCCAGTCTATTGACTCATTATTCCGGGAGGTGTTCCGATGCTAGGTAAATTAATCAAAAACGAATTCAAAGCAACTGCAAGATATTTTCTGCCACTGTACATTTTTATCGCTGTACTGACACCGCTGTTCAGTCTGTCGATGTATTTACTGAACAATACCGGTGATGACGAGGCGGGTATCGCCATGTCACTTCTCGGACTTAGCGGAGTAGCCGGATTTATCATTTTAATGTTTGCCATTGCGATTGCTACTTTTATTCTTGTCGTATTACATTTTTACCGGACAACTGCGACCTCAGAGGCGTACCTAACCTTTACTCTTCCGGTGAAAACATGGCAGATTATTTTTTCAAAAACACTCTGTGCTTTTGTGTGGGAGATTTGCTCCGGCATTATGGCTGTTGCCGCCGTGCTCTCCATGACTTTTATTTTGAAACTTTGGACGCCTTCTGATGTGCGGAGTGTTGTTAACTTGCTCTCCAAAGAGGTGCTGCAATTAAACATCTCTGATGTCATTACCTTGGTGGTTCTGTTTTTCACTGTCATATTCAGTGTCCTTGCCAGTATCGGCAGAATCTTTCTGTCCATCTCTTTAGGACAACTGTTCCAGAATCACCGGGTTCTCATCAGTATCGGTTTCTACCTTGCCATATATGTCGCATTGCAGATTGCAAATTCCATCATCAGCGTACCATTGCTGCTCACTGAAAACTTTGATTTATCTTCATCAGGCAACGGAATCCTCTACTATGCTTTCTCTGCCATCGAATGTGCGGTGATAGCGGGCGTTTGTCTGTTCTTTACTTCAAGAATTTTGAGAAAACATTTGAATGTGCAGTAATATAATAGACGGGGCAGGGGAAATTCCCCTGCCCTGTTAGTTTTTACCAAATTCACTTAAAATCAGTCCTTCATTCCGTTCCAATGCCGTTTGAATACTCCATGGATGAGTGAACAGCAGCAATGGTTTGTCGTGGAGGTCTTTTACTTTCTTCGTGTCCGAAGTTACCGAAAGGGCAGCTACGTCAATTTCTTCATTTTCTATCCAGCGAACGTGTTCATACGGGAGCTGCTCCATGCGAATTTCTACATTGTACTCGCTCTGGAGACGATACTGCAAAACTTCAAATTGAAGTACACCTACCACTCCCACGATGATTTCTTCCATTCCTGTATTAAATTCCTGAAAAATCTGAATCGCCCCCTCTTGGGCAATCTGGTTAATACCTTTCATAAATTGCTTGCGTTTCATTGTATCCACCTGACGCACACGAGCAAAATGTTCCGGTGCAAATGTAGGAATTCCCTCAAAGACTACCGGATTTTTCCCTTTGTACAGCGTGTCGCCAATCGAGAAAATACCGGGGTCAAACACGCCGATAATATCTCCGGCATACGCCTCCTCTACGTGTTTTCTCTCCTGCGCCATCATTTGCTGCGGCTGTGCGAGGCGAATCTTTTTCCCGCCCTGCACGTGCATTACTTCCATCCCGGCGTCAAATTTGCCGGAACAGATTCGCATAAAGGCGATACGGTCTCGGTGGGCTTTGTTCATATTCGCCTGAATTTTGAACACAAACGCCGAAAAATCTTCGGAGAAAGGATTTACCTCTTCCCCATGGGATTTTCTAGGCAATGGCGATGTCGTCATATCCAGAAAATGCTGCAAAAATGTCTCCACGCCGAAATTGGTTAAGGCAGAGCCGAAAAAGACCGGAGAAAGCTGTCCTGCCCGGACTTTTTCCAAATCAAACTCATCACTGGCTCCGTCCAGAAGTTCAATCTCGTCTGACAAAATATCATGATATTCTTTCGTAATCAGTTCGTCCAGTCCGGCATCTCCTAATTTTGCCTCGACCGTCTCTACTTTGTGACCATTGTCCCCGGCAATAAAACGGGAAATCGTCTCTGTCTCGCGGTCATAGACACCTTTGAAGTTTTTTCCTGAACCAATCGGCCAGTTAATCGGACAAGTGCGGATTCCCAGCACATTTTCAATCTGGTCAATGAGTTCAAAAGGATCCATTGCCTCCCGATCCATTTTATTGATAAATGTGAAAATAGGAATTCCTCTCATAACGCAGACTTTAAATAATTTAATGGTCTGCGCCTCCACGCCTTTGGAACCGTCAATAACCATGACTGCTGAGTCCGCCGCCATCAACGTGCGGTACGTGTCCTCGGAAAAGTCCTGATGTCCCGGCGTATCCAGAATATTTATGCAAAATCCATCATAGTTAAACTGAAGTACCGATGATGTGACAGAAATTCCTCTTTCTTTTTCGATCTCCATCCAGTCGGACACGGCGTGCTTGGCTGCCTTTCGCCCCTTCACCGAGCCCGCCAGATTGATAGCACCTCCATATAAAAGGAACTTCTCCGTCAAAGTGGTCTTACCGGCATCCGGGTGAGAGATAATCGCAAAGGTACGACGCTTTTCAATTTCCTGTTTCAATGAATCACTCATGCTTGGTTCTCCTTTTCCGTATATAACAAAAGTCCTGATATACTATCAGGACTTTAAAGCTGGGCTACTAGGATTCGAACCTAGAAATGCTGGAGTCAGAGTCCAGTGCCTTACC
>CAZFHT010000141.1:2661-4578 GCA_964518785.1 uncultured Eubacterium sp. | reverse complement strand
GTCCCATATTTTTTGCATAGTAAGCAGCGAGAATGTTGCCAAAGTTTCCGGTAGGAACAACTACGTTGATTTTCTCGCCCTCCTGAATCTCACCTTGTTTCAACAACTGCCCGTAAGCATATACATAATAAACAATCTGCGGCACCAGACGTCCGATATTGATGGAATTTGCAGATGAGAACTGATAACCCTTCTCATTCATCCGCTGTGCCAGTTCCTTGGAATTAAACATCTGCTTAACTCCCGTCTGAGCGTCATCAAAGTTTCCGACAATGCCGACAACATTCGTGTTCTCGCCCTTCTGGGTGAGCATTTGCTTTTCCTGAATCGGACTCACGCCGTTTTTCGGATAAAAGACAATAATGCTTGTCCCCGGCACGTCCGCAAAGCCTGCCAATGCAGCTTTTCCGGTATCTCCTGAAGTTGCCGTAAGGATAACGATTTCATTTTCCACGCCGTTTTTCTTCGCGGAAGTAGTCATGAGATACGGCAGAATCGAAAGTGCCATATCCTTAAAAGCAATCGTCTTGCCATGGAATAATTCGAGATAAAACGCACCATCTTTTTTCACAAGCGGGGCAATCTCTTTTGTGTCAAATTTATCATCATATGCACCTTGAATACAATGTTTCAGTTCTTCTTCTGTAAAATCAGCCAGAAAAAGTTTCATCACTTCATAGGCAGTCTCCTGATAGCTCAGTTCTGCCAGCTTAGAAAGCGGTACATCCAGTGCAGGAATCTTCTCCGGCACATACAAGCCTCCGTCCTCTGCCAGTCCTTTCAAAATCGCCTGAGACGCTGTCACTTTTTCCGTATTACTGCGGGTACTCTTATACATGATACTCATGGTCTAATCCATCCTTTTTTGTAAAATTAAATATTGCCGGGGCAAACGCTATTTCCCCCAACGATGTCACAAATTGTTTCACATTTTTAACAATCTGTGACTAGGATAACATGAATCCTTTTATTTTACAACACCTTTTCAGCGAAAAAACTCATGGCAGCCATAAGAAAACAGCCGTTTTAAGTCCCGGTCAAACCACGCTGCATTAGACGGTGAGGAGGCACTGCGGCACATAAAATATAAAGCTCCCTCCGAATAGTCCTCTCCCTGCAGAGCCCGGCTCACTGCTTTCTTTGTCAGTTTAGACACCTTCACCGAGTCATAGCTGCCATCCGCAATCGGGGAAAACTGACGTGGAGAAAAGACGACACCTTTCACTGTATTTGGAAATTCGCTTGAGGACACACGATTTAACACTACATTTGCCACAAGGATTCTTCCCTTGATGTCTTGGTCTCCCGCCTCTGCCTCTACAATTCTCTCCAGAATCGTCCGGCTCTCCTCTCCGCAGTTCATTGTTTCCTCAGTTTTTTCCTCCACCGTCAAAGCCCGGCGTCCCATCTCTTCCTGCTGCTCACGCTGTTTTCGTTCCTCCTCGGAGGTCTCCCTCACGCCCTGCTGAAATAATGTCTGGTTTTCCTCCATCAGACACAGCTCCGCAGTAAGCGTTTTCGTTTCTTTCACCACATCACTCAAACCAGTGTCCCTCTGCTCCGGATACCAGCCAATCGACATCGTAATCACAAAAATCATATATGTTAAAAAAACAAATTTTCTCATAAAAACATCCTTTCTCATGTTCTTTTATAAGAGTATATGCGATTTTTGTTAATTTATTACGAACTTGTTACAAATTTGTTAATTTTCTTGCATTATGTGTCTGTTCCACTGCTATGTTGTCTTTAGCGTTCAGTTATTTTTTCCTTTTCCAACATGGTCTTTTTCCTCGCTTTCTGCTATAATACAATAAAACGCAGAATAAAACCCACTGTTTTAACTGTATTCTTTTATGAAAAAATCACGATTCAGATGAAGGAAGGGATGACGATGCTGTCAGGAGTTTACAAAGC
>CAZFHT010000141.1:0-2561 GCA_964518785.1 uncultured Eubacterium sp. | reverse complement strand
AAATCACGATTCAGATGAAGGAAGGGATGACGATGCTGTCAGGAGTTTACAAAGCCCAAAAAAAGGATGGAACTTTTTATTTTCGCAGTTCCATCACTTTCAAGAGCAAACACATCAGTCTGGGGAGTTTTCCGTCCGAGGAGGAGGCGGCTGCCGCTTATCAGCTTGCCGACAAAATTCTTCACGACGTTTCCTACACAGAAAAATCGTTTTCCCAAAGCCGTCAGCCATCTCCCCTTCCTTTTACGAAGTGGATTATTCTTCTGAATTATCGAGATAACGGAATTTATATCAAAACTCCGGTTTATCTCAAAAAGCATTATTTTCATTATTATTTTGCCAAAGACGACTTTTTAACCTTTGACACAGACGACCTTTTTTACTATTCCACGCGTACAATCAGCCGCCGGGGAGGACACCTATTTGTCGCAGACTATGGTATGCAGGTCAATATCTTATCCCGCTACGGCATAAAAAATTACGCTGTCGAGGGGCGGGATTTTCGTTTTATCAACGGAGATTCAAGAGATTTTCGCTACTCGAATATCGAAATTATCAATCGTTTTCAAGGGGTAGAGAAAAAAGAAAAAGCCGGAACGGTGTATTATGAAACAAAAATACATGGAAACGGTAACTTTGTGGTAGGACGATATGAGACAGAAACAGAGGCAGCCATTGCCTACAACAAAGCCGCCTCGATTTTAATTACAAAGGGATATATGAAAGAATATCCGGTAAACTACCTTGAGGAGCTGACGACAAGCCAGTACCGGGAAATTTACAAGAAGATAACTGTTTCCCCTCACCTCAAAAACCTCAAACCACTCCAATAACGTAAAGAATCACGCAGGTCAATATCATCAGACCATTCAAAAAAATTCCGGTCGCCGGAGTGAGCATATAGATATCTTCTTTTTTGTAGCATTTGGATGCGAACAGAAAGCCGACAACAGCGGCAGCCAGTACGAGGATTCCCACAGCTCCCACAGCGATACCGGACGTTCCCTTTGCTGAGTAGGAAATCATACATAGGGTAATCAGAGCAATCCACACTGCGACACCAATCAGCACAGAAATAATGCCCATCTTCGGATGAGTTTTATCCGTAAACTGAATCTGTCTTCTCTTTCCAAACCGCACCTGCATTTTCTTCTCCTCTCCGGACGAATCTATTTCTTTTCCAAAACTTTTCCAATCACCTTTTTGCTGAGGTAATAAAGGATATAGCCTAAAATAACCCCGCTGGTGTTCAACATCAAGTCATCCACATCAAAACATCCCACCTTCGTGATGAGCTGAACCGTCTCGACGGCAAAGCTGAACAAAAATCCGAGGAAGGTCACAAAAAGGAAACTTCGGAAATAGTGTCCCTGATATGTCTTTTTTCCTCTCTGCTCCCGGTATAAAACCGGGAACAAAAAGCCAAAGGGCATAAACGCTACAACATTGCCCACCACATTAATCATAAAATATTCGAAACCGATTTGATTTCGGTAAGCAAGATATCTCCGCAATTCATGAAACAGCTTGAAGTTGTACTGGTAAGTGGAGTAAAACTGGTCTCTCCCATACTCCTCACTAAAAAACAAAAAATATACAAGCAATATCATGTAGCAGATAAAACATACCGTCAAAATATTACTGATTATTCGTTTCAAACCCATCACTCCTGAAATGTCAATCATTATCCTCGCAGCACTACTCCTAATGATTCCAGCTTTTTCAAGATTTTATCCATGACTGCCGTAACATCTTTGTCCTCCAATGTGCGGTCAGCAGCACGAAAACGGATGGAGTATGCCAGCGATTTTTCGTCAGCACCTACATTCTCTCCCTCATAAATATCAAACAAATGATAATCCTCCAAAAGTTTTCCACCATTCTGGCGAATTACCTCTTCTACCTGACCTGCCAGTACGCTTTTTTTCATAACGAGGGAAATATCACGCGTCACAGCAGGGAATTTGGCGATACCTTTATATTTCACATCAAAGAACGCCTTGTCAGCGAGCATCTCTACATCGAGAACAGCCACATAGGTTTTTGTTCCCAGACCATAGTTATCTGCGACCTCAGGATGAATCTCTCCTAAAAATCCCAGTGTTTCCCCCTCTGCCATAATGTCAGCACGTCTGCCCGGATGTAAATAAGGACGGTCATTTTTCGGCTCATAGGTTACACCCTCCTGAATACCGAGCTTATTCAAGACGCCCTCTACACAACCCTTCATATCGAAGAAATCTCCGTCACCGTACATACCAAGACACAGCATCATCTTCTCGTCCGGCAGTTCGGTCAGCGGCAGTGCTTTCGGCAGATACACGTTAGCAAGTTCATACAAACGGACATTTTTATTTCTGTGATTATAATTTGTCGCCAAAGAGGTCAGCATACCATTTAACGGAGAAGTACGCATAATGCTGTAATCAACTCCAAGCGGATTGGAAATTTCAATCGCCTTTCTCATGTCGCTGTCCTGCGGCACCAGTAATTTGTCAAATACCTTCGGACTTTCAAAGGAATAGGTCATGCCCTCAGAAAAACCGTACTGCTCGACAACC
>CAZFHT010000140.1:0-4758 GCA_964518785.1 uncultured Eubacterium sp. | reverse complement strand
GCTAACCGCGTAATCGCTGTAGCAGAAGGTGCTAATATGCCTGCTACACTAGATGCTACTGAGTATCTTCAGAAGAATGGTGTATTGTTTGCTCCGGGTAAAGCATCCAATGCGTGTGGTGTTGCTACCTCTGCTCTTGAGATGTCCCAGAACAGTGAGAGACTCAGCTTGACATTCGAGGAAGTAGATTCTAAATTAAAAGGAATCATGGTAAATATTTTCCACGCTTGTGATGACGCATCAAAGAAATATGGTTTTGAGAAAAACTATGTAGTTGGTGCAAATATTGCCGGATTCGAAAAAGTTGCTGAGGCTATGACAGCTCAGGGTATTGTATAATACGAACAAATTTTTTCGATAAAGATATAACAATTATACAAATAATTTGTGCAAGGGTTGTTTTACGCCAAAATAAGCGTAAAACAACCCTTGCATTTCGATAGGAGTTTTGTTACAATTCAGCTCATGGAAGGTTTTGTAGTAATGGGAAGGGAGTCACATTATGACAAAAAAAAATTTTATGCAGCAGGTAGTGGACAAAGTACAGGAGATTTCACCGGTTCCTGACGCTCAGGTTCAGTGGAACGTATTCACAAAAAACAACGATACGAAACGGTTCGGAATCATAATTCAGTTGTCTGGTGATGAATCGGTTTGTCCGACCATTTATGTGGACCGGTTCTACGAGGATTTTCTGAGGAAAAAGAAAACCATTGATGAGGTGGCAGAGCAGGTGTGGGAGCTGATTGACAAGGTGCGTTTCCAAAAGGAGCGTTACCGGAATTTCTCCGCACAGTGGGAGGATTGTAAGGACAGGATTTATTACCGTCTGGTGTCCCGAAAGCGGAATAAAGAGCTTTTAGAAGACATTCCTTACATCCCCTTTCTTGACCTTGCTATCATTTTTGGGGTGGTTTGTAACCGGACAGAGGACGGATTGGAGACGCTGACGGTTACAGAGCAGCTATTGTCTGTGTGGGAGCAGACGACAGCCGAATTATTCCGTTTGGCGGAGAAAAATACGCCGCAGTTGTTTCCTGCCCGGATGACGCCGCTGTTGACCATGCTTTTCGAATATCTGGATTTGCCGGATGCTGAAATTCCAGAGGTTTCAGAGGATTATCCTGCTATGCAGTTTCTCAGCAACACTTCGGGAATTAACGGAGCGTCGGTTCTTTTGTATCCGGGGATGATAGAAAGCATTGCTGCAGAGCTGGACGCAAATCTTTACATTCTTCCCAGCAGTATTCATGAGTTAATTATTCTGCCGGAGAGTACAGACACCGAGGCGTCGGAGCTGTCTGCCATGGTAAAGCATATCAATGAAAACCACGTGAGCAGAGATGAGATTTTGTCTGACCAGTCCTATTTTTATGACCGAAAAGAACATCGGTTTAAATTCTGAGGACATCAAAAAAAGTCCGCTTAATCGGACTTTCCAAAGAAAAAATGCACCTGACGGGATTCGAACCCACGACCAAAGGCTTCGGAAACCTCTACTCTATCCAGCTGAGCTACAGGTGCATTACCAGAGTATTATATATCATAAAATGGTAGTTGTAAAGAAGAATTTTCACATTTAGGAGGAAACATCCATGAATCAGAGTCAGGATTATATTGTGAGAGGAATTGCTGCCACAGGGCAGATTCGGTGTTTTGCCATCACCTCTAAAAATCTTGTGGAGGAGGCGAAACAGCGTCATGGCACAAGCCCTGTCATCACTGCGGCACTGGGACGGTTGTTATCCGGCGGAGCCATGATGGGGGCAATGATGAAGGGAGAGAAGGACCTTCTCACCCTTCAAATTCAATGCAGCGGTCCGGTGCAGGGACTTACCGTAACGGCTGACAGCTCCGGCCACGTAAAAGGCTATCCGTTAAATCCGGTTGTTCATTTGCCGGCAAGTCCGGCAGGAAAGCTGGATGTGGGAAAAGCACTGGACCTCGGTGTCCTGACGGTGATTAAGGATATCGGCATGAAAGAGCCGTATTCCGGTCAGGTACATCTTGTATCCGGGGAGATTGCAGAGGATTTAACCTATTATTTTGCTGCCTCCGAACAGACGCCCTCCTCAGTGGCACTGGGAGTTCTCATGAATAAAGATAACACCGTTGCACAGGCAGGCGGCTACATTATTCAGTTGCTGCCGGGAACTTCGGAGGAAATTATAGAAAAACTGGAGGAACGGTTAAAGCAGGTGGATTCCGTCACTACGTTGTTATCCCAAGGACATACCCCGGAGACAATGCTGGAAACAGTATTAGAAGGAGTTCAGCCAGTGATAAATCCGGAAAAAATTCCTGCCTCATTTTCCTGTAACTGCTCCAAGGAACGGCTCGAAAGAGTATTGATTAGCATTGGCAGCAAGGAATTAAATAAAATGATAGCGGATGGAGAGCCTATTGAGATGAATTGTCATTTTTGCAACACAAACTATCATTTTTCCGTAGAGGAATTAAAGAGAATTGTTTCCAAAACCATGGACAAAAGTTGTAAAAGTTGATATACTAGTGCTACAGTTTCTTGAAGGCTGTAGCACAAAAAAATAAGAAGGCTGGAAGATAAAATGAAATTAAAATACAAAAAATTGGTTATTATGATAACGATTGCTACGTTTGCACTTGGGTTTTTGATTTTAACCCTGATACCTGCCGGAGGCACCCGGCAGAGTGCAGAGGACGCAAAACTTGCTTTGAATGAGAATCAGGCGATTAATGACTTAATCACTAATTATTTTCAGGCAAAAAAAACAGTAAATGTGGAAGAAATGAGTACGTTGGTCAGTGATTCCAATCAGATAAATAAGGATAAGTTCACTGCCATGGCGGAGTACGTAGAGGATTATCAGAACATTAACTGTTATGTGATTGAAAATGAAGAGGATGACGCTTATCGTGTCTATGTGAAATATGACATTAAGCTGAAGGACATTGACACGCTTGCACCTTGTCTCAGTGCTTTTTATGTTACCGGAACGTCGGATGACAAGTATGTCATTTATCTCAGCGCATTGGATGAAAATCAGGAGAATTTCATTACTTCGGCGGACAAGAATATGGAAATCATAAAATTGAAGGACGAAGTGGCACAGGCTTTGAGTGACGCCATCAATCAGGATGAGAATTTTAAGCAGTTGTATCAGAAGATGGATACCCAGATACAGAGCGTATCCGGTGAGGCGGTGACTACAACCGCAGTCAGTGACGCAGCCGTTCAGTAAAGGCGTGAGGAGAGATTATCGTGGCAGATGAGACGATACGAATCAATAAATTTTTAAGCCAGTGCGGTGTATGTTCACGCAGAGAGGCAGACCGAATGCTGGACGAGGGGAGAATCCGGATTAACAGCCGGATTGCCGTCAAAGGAGATATGGTGTCCGAACAGGACACCGTTTTGGCAGATGGGGAAATTGTCAGCAGGGTTGAGGAGGAAATTGTAATTGCGTACAACAAACCGGCAGGTGTTGTCTGTACGACGACGAAAGCAGAAAAAAATAACATTATTGATGTAATTCAGTTTCCTAAACGTATTTATCCGGTAGGACGACTGGATAAAGAATCTACGGGACTGATTTTACTGACAAACAATGGACAGTTAATGGATGACATTCTGCGGGGGCGCAATTATCATGAAAAAGAGTATGAGGTAGTTGTTGACCGCCCGGTAAAACCGGAAATTTTTGCGGCGATGGAGCAGGGCGTACCGATTCTGGACACAATGACACGTCCATGCAAAATTACAGAACGTCAGGGAAAACAGTTTCACATCATTCTGACTCAGGGATTGAATCGGCAGATACGAAGAATGTGTGAATATTTTAATCTTCGTGTCCGCACACTGAAAAGAGTACGAATTATGAATATCGAGCTGGGAGAGTTGAAAGAAGGAACATGGCGTTATCTGTCACAAGACGAACTGCGTCTGTTGAAACAAAAATGCAGCGGAAAGGGAGAGAGAAAATGAATCCGTCAAATGTAACACGCATGAAGGAGCTTGTGAATCAGTTAAATCAGGCAGCCAAAGTTTATTATCAAGGTCAGGATGAAATTATGACCAATTATGAATACGATAAACTGTATGATGAGCTGGTGCGTCTGGAGGAGGAGACCGGAACCGTTATGTCCTCCAGTCCGACAATCCACGTTGGTTATGAGACGATTAGCGAGCTGCCAAAAGAACCTCATATTGCACCAATGCTTTCTCTCGGAAAGACAAAAGAGGTAGATGAATTGGTATCATGGATTGGCGGAGAAGAAGGTCTGCTGTCACTGAAATTAGACGGCTTGAGCGTGATTCTGACTTATGAAAATGGAACTCTCACGAAAGCACTTACCCGCGGAAATGGAGAAGTGGGAGAGGTGATTACGAACAACGCCAAAACCTTTGTGAATATTCCGGGGAAAATTTCTTTTAAGGGAACGCTTGTGATACGGGGCGAGGCGTTAATTTGCTATTCGGATTTTGAAGAATTGAACACGAAAACTGCTGAAATCAGTGAGAAATACAAAAATCCAAGAAATCTTTGCAGCGGCAGTGTCCGTCAGTTGAACAACCAGATTACAGCCGAGCGAAGAGTTCATTTTTATGTTTATAATGTTGTTCAAACTGATTTTAATGAAAATTTTGAAAAAAAGTCAAAGGAACTGGCGTGGCTGGCAGAGTTAGGATTTGATGTTGTCCCATATAAAAAGGTGACGGTACAGAATTTGGCGGACGCTGTCTCACAGTTTTCCGAGGAGGTAAAGTCGTGTGATTTA
>CAZFHT010000139.1:0-4795 GCA_964518785.1 uncultured Eubacterium sp. | reverse complement strand
TTTCCGTATGAATATGAATGAGATTGCTACAGCAACCCGTTATCATATTCCGATTATCCAGATTATTTTCAACAACCATGCACTTGGTATGGTACGTCAGTGGCAGACGCTGTTTTATGGCAAGCGTTATTCACAGACAATTCTTGAAGATAAGGTAGATTACTGTAAGGTGTCGGAGGCAATGGGAGCGAAGGCAATTCGCGTCACAACGAAAGAGGAGGTTGACGATGCCATCAAGAAGGCATTGGCAGCAGATGAGCCGGTAGTAATTGAGGTTGTGATTCCACAGGACGAGAAAGTGTGGCCGATGGTTGCACCGGGTGCGGCGATTGATAAGTCGTTTGATGAAAAAGACCTTTCCGAATCGGAAAAATAGAGAATAAATAATGGCACAAGGATTTGTGTGTACAAGGAGGAAATTAAAGTGGCAAGAGTGTATAACTTTTCAGCAGGTCCGGCTGTATTACCGGAAGAAGTATTGAAAGAGGCAGCAGATGAGATGCTGGACTATAGAGGAACAGGTATGTCTGTGATGGAAATGAGCCATCGTTCGAAAGCCTATGATACGATTATCAAAGAGGCAGAGCAGGATTTGAGAGATTTGATGGACATTCCGGATAATTATAAGGTGCTTTTCTTACAGGGCGGTGCGTCCCAGCAGTTTGCTATGATTCCGATGAATTTGATGAAAAATGGCGTGGCTGACTACATTGTGACAGGTCAGTGGGCGAAGAAAGCATATCAGGAGGCGTCCAAATACGGAAAAGCTGTGAAAATTGCCTCCTCCGAGGATGAGACATTTTCCTACATTCCGGATTGCTCTGACCTTCCGATTGATGAGGATGCAGATTACGTTTATATCTGCGAAAACAATACGATTTACGGAACAAAATATAAAACACTGCCAAATACGAAGGGCAAAACACTGGTGGCAGACGTGTCCTCCTGTTTCCTTTCAGAACCGGTAGATGTGACGAAATATGGTGTGATTTACGGCGGCGTTCAGAAGAACATCGGTCCGGCAGGTGTAGTTATCGTTATTATTCGTGAGGATTTGATTCCGGAAGAAGTAGACGAAAAAGTACCGACAATGCTGCAGTATAAAACGCATGCTGATGCACAATCTTTGTACAACACGCCTCCGGCATACGGCATTTACATTTGCGGCAAGGTGTTTAAGTGGCTGAAAAAGATGGGCGGCTTGAAGGAAATGCAGAAGAGAAACATTGAGAAGGCTCAGATTTTATATGATTTCCTTGATTCTTCAAAACTCTTCAAGGGAACTGTCCGCAAAGAGGACCGTTCTTTGATGAATGTACCATTTGTTACCGGAGATAAAGATTTGGATGCGAAGTTTGTAGATGAGGCAAAGGCAGCCGGATTTGAAAATCTGAAAGGCCATCGTACCGTTGGCGGCATGCGTGCCAGCATTTACAACGCAATGCCAAAAGAAGGGGTAGAAAAGCTGGTTGAATTCATGAAGAAGTTCGAGGAGGAAAATACAAAATGAGTGTAAAAGTGAATTGCTTAAATCCGATTGCAGCCTGCGGTCTGGATATGCTGACAGATAATTATGAAATTACGGAGAAGACAGAAGAGGCAGAGGCGATTCTTGTGAGAAGTGCCGTAATGCACGATATGGATTTGCCGGACTCTCTTTTGGCAGTGGCAAGAGCAGGAGCCGGTGTAAACAATATTCCACTGGACAAATGTGCCGACAAAGGGATTGTCGTATTTAATACGCCGGGTGCCAATGCGAATGGTGTAAAAGAGCTGGTAATCGCATCCATGCTGCTGGCAGCAAGGGATATTACCGGAGGAATTCAGTGGTGTAAAGACAATAAAGCGGACGAAAACATTTCCAAGTCTGCGGAGAAGGCAAAGAAAGCCTTTGCCGGAACGGAGATTAAGGGCAAAAAGCTGGGAATCATCGGCTTGGGAGCGATTGGCGTTCTTGTTGCCAATGCGGCAAACCGTCTTGGCATGGATGTGTATGGCTGTGACCCGTATTTGTCGGTAGAACACGCTTTGAATATGTCTCGTGACGTAACGATGGTAAAGACCAATGAAGAATTGTATGAGATGTGTGATTACCTCACCGTTCATGTACCGCTTTTGGACTCTACCAAAGGAATGTTTAACAAAGAGGCGTTTGATAAAATGAAAGACGGCGTTGTTCTTCTTAACTTCTCTCGTGACACCCTTGTGAACGAGGAGGATATGAAGGCGGCACTGGAATCCGGAAAAGTGGGAAGATATGTTGTTGATTTCCCAAATCCGACTACGGTAAATCTGCCAAATACGACAGTAACACCTCATTTGGGTGCATCCACTCAGGAATCCGAAGACAACTGTGCGAAGATGGCAGTCAGCGAGATTCGTGATTTCATTGAAAATGGAAATATCAAAAATTCAGTGAACTATCCGAACTGTGACGCCGGTGTATGTTCTTCAAAGGGACGTATCACCATTGCACATAAAAATGTTCCGAATATGTTGACTCGTTTCACTGCACTGTTTGCCAATGACGGTGTCAATATTGAGAACATGGTGAACAAGAGCCGGGGTGATTATGCTTATACAATTCTTGATATTTGTTCTGACTCCACGCAGGAGGTAGTGAAGGAACTTCAGGGAATGGACGGTGTGATTAAAGTTCGCGTGATTAAATAGTCAAAAAGAATGAAACTTGAGGGGATTGCCTGATGGGGCAGTCCCCTTTTTGAAGATGGGGAGGAAGAGGTTTATGACCTATGATGAGGCGAGACAGTATATTCGGGAGGCAGGCGGCTCCGGCATGGCACTGGGACTGGATAGAATGAAGAACCTGCTGGACAAGTTGGGAAATCCACAGGATAAGCTGTCTTTTATTCATGTTGCCGGAACGAATGGCAAAGGCTCCACAGCGGCATATATCAGCAGTGTTTTTGCTGCAAAGGGCTGTCGGACAGGAAGATATGTCTCTCCGGTTGTGTTTCAGTATGAGGAATGTATTCAGTATGAAGACCGCAGGGGCGTTCATTATATCGAGAAACCGCTTGTGGCAGAGACGGTTTCTGTCGTGGCGGCAGCCATAGAGGAAATCAGACAGGAGGGAAAGGACATTCCCACTGTCTTTGAGATAGAGACCGCTATGGCTTTTCTTGCCTTTAACGAATGGCACTGTGATGTGGTGGTGCTGGAGGTCGGACTGGGCGGCAGAGAGGACGCTACAAATGTGATAAAAAATGTTCTTGTTTCCGTTATCACGCCGATTGGCATGGACCATACTTCGATTCTCGGTGACAGCCTTGAGAAAATCGCAGGAGAAAAAGCCGGTATCATAAAAGAGAATGGCTGTGTCGTCACGTTTCAGCAGGAAAAAGAGGCATTAGCGGTTCTGGAGGATGAGACAGAAAAAAAGAAGGGAAAGATTTATCCGGTAAAAAAATCGGACATTTCTCTTATCTCTGCGGATTTGTCCGGCAGTACATTTTCCTATGGGGGAAGAACTTACAGAACCCGGATGACCGGAATTTATCAGATGTACAATGCCTGCCTTGCCATCGAAGTGTTTCGTCATTTGCCGGAAATGTATTCATTTACGGAGGAAGAAATAGGAGAGGGGATAAGCCGGGCAGTTTGGCATGGAAGATTTGAGCTGATTTCCGAACAACCGCTGATTCTCATTGACGGTGCGCACAATCCGGCGGGAGCCATGGCACTGCGGGAGTCGGTTCAATCGCTGCTGTCAGGAAGAAAACTCCATGGTGTGATGGGGGTTTTTAAAGATAAGGATTATAAACGGATGGTTGAAATTCTGGCACCTCTTTTTGAAGATGTCATTACAATAACCCCACCGGGACCGAGGGGGTTAAAGGGTGAGATACTGGCGGAGGAGTGGAAATGTCAGGGATGTCCAAAGGTGTCAGCGGCGTCATCGGTACAGGAGGCGGTGGAGCATGCCAAGGAGTGCTGCCGGAAAGAGGAGGGCATACTGGTGTTTGGAAGTTTGTCTTTTTTGCGGGAAATACAATTGTGAAAAATAAAAAGGTATGCTATACTGGTGTTGAGTTTTTTTAATCCGGTTATTAAAAAAACTCAACATTACGTCATATATGGCATGACAGAAGATATGGTATCGTGCGAGAAAGAGGTACATCTATGAATCAGGAGAAGATTAAAAAGGCAGTGGAGCTGTTTTTAGAGGGCATTGGAGAGGACAGCACCAGAGAGGGACTAAAGGATACGCCAAGGCGGATTGCCGATATGTGCGAGGAGCTTTTTGGCGGCTATCAGCAAGATGCAGGAGAACACTTATCCAAAGTTTTTCACTCTGAGACGAGTGATATGGTTGTGGAGAAGGATATCCGGTTTTATTCGGTGTGTGAGCATCACTTCCTCCCTTTTTTCGGAAAAGTCCATATCGGCTATATTCCCGACGGCAAAGTGGCAGGCCTCAGCAAGCTGGCACGAACGGTAGAGGTTTATGCCAGACGGGCACAAATTCAGGAGCAGCTTACAAGTGAGATTGCCGGGGCATTGATGGAGCATCTGGCACCGAAGGGCGTTATGGTCGTGATTGAGGCTGAACATATGTGCATGACGATGCGGGGCATTAAGAAGCCCGGTGCGGTTACGGTTACGTACGCAGTGCGGGGAGCTTTTGAAGAAAATCCGGCATTGCAGCAGATGTTTATGAATATGATTCGCTGATGTTTTCTTTGAAAGATTTTGTGTTACGCAATATTTGTGCCTGCACAATGCGATGTTATCGCATGAAAGTTTGCAGGTTATGGAAAGGCATGGTTATTAA
>CAZFHT010000138.1:0-4796 GCA_964518785.1 uncultured Eubacterium sp. | reverse complement strand
TATCCGTATATGAAGTCTTTTGAACGTTTTGGGTGGCGTGGGTGCTGGCGGTGTCAGCATTGTCTTGCTGTATGTCCGGCGGGTGCAATCTCCATTTTTGACAAGAAACCGGAGGATTCTATGCCTCTGCCACCGCCTGAAATGGGAAGATATATGGAGCAGCTCATTACAAGCCGTCGCTCCTGCCGCAGATTTCTGGATAAAAATGTGGAGCCATCACTTCTTACCCGCATTCTCTCAGCAATGGCAGCCGCTCCCACAGGTGGTAATTCCCAGGGGGTAGAATATACGGTAATTGATGATAAGGACAGGGTGCATGAGATTTGGAAAATTGCTTATGCCAAGATGGAGGAAGATGCGAGAAAACATGTGTATACCCATAGTTTCAGTGACTTTTACTACAAAAAGATGAAACAGTCGGAGAAAACAGTCCGCAAGGATGATTTACTCTTTTGCGGGGCACCGCATTTATTCATTGCCCATGAAAAATGTACCGGGAAATGGGCGGAGGACAGCAAGGTAAACTGCAATATTGCCACTACATACTTTGAACTGCTCTGTAATGCCCACGGTCTTGGGACTGCCATTATGAGTTATCCGGCAGAGGTATTGAACGAACTTGTACCGCAGGCAAGGGAAATGCTTGGCATACCCCAAAATCATTATACAAAACTGATGGTAGGTTTTGGTTATCCGGAGATACCATATGCAAGGGGCGTACAGAAAGAGCGTGCAAGTAAAATCCATAGATACAGTGAAGGTAAGTGAAGGATGTTTGTTTGATTACGGGAGTGTCCTAAAGAAATAAAACACGTTCCTGCCAACAGTTCAAATGTTCGTTTTGTCATAATCACACTTCTTATTGTTAATACAATACATTTCTCTACAGAGTTTCTTTCCTGTTTCTGTTATAAAAATATTATTATATGCATGCTCTATTGCATCTCTGGATACTTTATCTTCATGTAAATTAACAAGAAAATCTGCTTCAATTAAAATCTGATAATCAATGCCATCTACATTAGAATATGTATGATGATGAGCAATAAGGTACTGTACTCTTTCCGAAACAGCTTTGTTAAATCCTAAACGTTCCAATAGCTTCCCGGCAAGAGCAGGTCCTTCTTTCTCTTGTAGTTTTCCACCGCAATTACCATATTTCTCTTCACAAAGATGTATTCCGATATCATGTGTCAAAGCTGCCGCTTCTAAAACAAACTGTGTCTCTTTGTCGATATTTTCTAATTCGGCTATAAGTTTTGCATAACTATGCACTTTACAAAAGTGCTGAATTCTTTTTGAATCCCCCATATATAAACGTATCATCTCGCAATGCAACTTATTTATCATTAAAATTCAACCACCTTTCACGAATTGATATGCTCCCTTCTAAGTGATACAGATTTTTATTATTTTGTTCACCTAGAAGGGAGCATGTCATTTAAAGCGATAGCCCCTTTTTATTCCTCAGCCGCAGGGGTTGTGACGGTATCAGAAACTACTTGAATACCGTTGACTTCTACCATATCATTAATTTCTATGACAAGACAAGGCACGCCATCAATGATTCGTGTTTCAATGAGGTCGGTTCGCTCCGGGTTGACTTGAACCTTTACGTCCGGTGTCTGCACCTCAAATTTGCGGGGGCTGGAAATGTTGTCTGCCATTAAAACTTCTTTTTCTCCTACTGTCTCATCAAATCGTGTCTCAAAAGTTTCAATCTGTTCTTCCTCCACGCCGCTTTTTTGCAAAAGTTTCGTCATATCGGTTTTATCAAGAGCGAGAGGCTCCGGATTCTCTTTATTTTCTGCAACCATCTGGTTTAAATTTTCGTGGATTGCTTTTACTACCTCATAATCACACTCCAATCCGAGTGATTCCTCCACAATCGCATTGAAGGTTTCTTTTTGGCTTTTTGCCGGCAGCGGCATCTGGCAGCCGAGCAGTTCTTCGGTGATGGCAAGGTCCAGTTCATCCGAATTTTTTGAGTAGTACAACAGGCTGTGGATGTCGGTGTTCCGGTCATTAAATGCCGGAAAGAGGAAACCAAGCTCCGGCGGCTGTACCAGCCAGTCCCGGATACGGTCTTGAATATGGTTTGTATCGGCGTTGTAGCAAAGCCCCGGTTTTGTCAGTTTAACCGGACAAATGCTGCAAAGTATGTAGTCGTAGACGTATTCGGAGGCGTCAAAATTTTCAATGCCGTCCGATGTGATTTTTGGAATATCGTAGGCGTCATGGACAAGGATGATAAAATAATTTTCCGGGTATTTGTAAGTTTCTATCACTTTATCATAAAATTGGTCCAGCAATTCCTCGTCTTGCAGCTTGCTCTCTACCAGTTTCATGAGAAAACGCTGTGTACCATCTTCGGAGGTTTCCTGCTCAGAAGGAAATTCCATATTTAAAAGCGTTTTGCCGATAGAACCAGAGAGCGTCTTTCGGAAAATGTCGATATACTTAAACATTTCCTCCTCCGGCAGCCCGAGAAATGCCTCTTTTAATGTCATTCTCTTTTCCTTCTCTGCGTCTACATAGCAGCCGCAGATACGGGTAATGCTGCATTTGGTTTTTGTAAATCGTTTCTTGATTTCAGATATTTCTTTTTTATTCATACGACCCTCCATAGGATGTGTTTGGTATCTTTTTTTACTGATTCTTCACCATCCTATCATGAAATGTGGGAAAATACAAGGTTGCTTTCTTTCATGGTATCGTTTACACTGTAGGTAGTCGGAGGGATATATTTACACTGTAAATAGACAGAGGGATGTATTTGTTCTGTAAATATCTTACAGTATTTTGGAGGTTGCCTATGAAGCAGAGGAAAAAGATTAGTTATAAAAAAATGATTATGCTTACCATTGCCGGAATTATCAATGCCATCGGCATTACGATATTTTTAAATCCGGTAAATTTATATGACAGCGGGATATCGGGGACATCCATGCTCATTGCACAAATCACGCCGAATCACATCTCTTTGTCTCTGTGTCTTTTGATTTTAAACGTCCCTCTTTTTTTGTATGGTCTGAAAAAACAAGGCGGCTTGTTTACTTTTTACGCAATTTACACCGTATGCGTTTATTCGGTGGCGGCATGGCTGATAACGGATATACTTCCCATTGACGTAAGCATTGCCTCTCCTTTGGCGGGAACGGACCTTCTTTTATGTGCCCTTTTTGGCGGACTGATTTCCGGAATCGGCAGCGGTTTAGCAATCCGGAATGGGGGAGCCATGGACGGAGTTGAGGTTATGGCTGTCATTTTTTCAAAAAAAATTGGCGTTACAGTGGGAACCTTCGTCATGGCTTACAATGTGATTTTGTACATTGTGTGCGGTTTTGCTTTAAAGAGCTGGATACTGCCGCTTTACTCTATCGTGACGTACATGGCGGCTTTGAAAACAGTGGACTTTATCGTAGAGGGCTTGGACAGGGCAAAGAGTGCCATGATTATTACCGAAAAACCGGATGAAATATGCAGAGAGCTTTCCGCTGAATTTGAAACCGGAACAACGAAAATTGACGCTGTGGGAGGTTATTCCAACTCCAGCAAGACGGTCATTTACTTTGTGGTAAACCGATTTCAAGTGAGCAAAATGAAGGATATTGTGAGGGAAATTGATTCGAAAGCATATATTACCATCAGTGAGGTGGCAGATGTGTTTGCTAATGATTGAAAAACGTGAATAGTAACAAAATCGGTTATGTGACAGCAGAAAGACCAATGATATTATTTGACGCAAAAATATTGCTTTGCTATAATGTTAATAAAAAAAGTTTGGAGGCAGGATATGAATTTATTATGGAGTGACCGCAAAAGGACAGTCTTTGGGTTGCCGTTGTCATTTACAAAATACAGTTTGTCGGAGGAACGGCTTTTTATTGAAACCGGGTTTTTGAATAAAAATGAGGATGAAGTACGCTTGTACCGAATTATGGATGTGTCACTAAGACGTTCGCTGTTTCAGCGTATATTTGGAGTTGGCACAATACATTGCTGTTCGGCGGATAAGACGATGAAGGATTTTGATATTGTCAGCGTCAAAAAATCAAAGGAAGTAAAAGAATTGTTATCGGAGCAGGTAGAAAAAGAGCGTGTTGAAAAGAGGGTTACCAATCGTGAATTTTTAGATCATGATGATATGGATGAGCTGGATGAACAGGATTGACGCAGAATGTGTGACAAAGTAAGAAAGAAGGACAACATATGAGATTTGTAATACAGCGTGTGAGCCATGCGAGTGTGACCGTAGAAGAACGCACAATCGGGCAAATTGAGAAAGGCTTTTTGGTGCTGATTGGCGTGTCGGAGCATGACACAAAAGAGATTGCTGATAAAATGATTCAGAAGATGGTATCACTTCGGATTTTCGAAGATGAGAACGGAAAAACAAATTTGTCGCTGTCGGATGTGTCGGGAGAACTGCTGCTTGTATCCCAATTTACATTATATGCAGATTGCAAAAAAGGAAAACGCCCGTCTTTTACTCGTGCGGGAAAGCCGGATATGGCAAATGCCATGTATGAATATATTATTTCGGAGTGCCAAAAGAAAGTCAATAAAGTAGAAACCGGGAGCTTTGGCGAGGATATGAAGGTTGAGTTGTTGAATGACGGTCCATTTACGATTTTTCTGGATAGTGATGAAATTTGCTCTTAGAACGGCAAAAAAAATACGGATAATAAAATGAAATATTGTATTTATTGCCGATAATGTGTTATACTATATAGAGAAATCTTGATTGTGAATTAACGGAGGAAATCATATGCGATATCTTTCAGTTGCTGAAA
>CAZFHT010000137.1:0-4820 GCA_964518785.1 uncultured Eubacterium sp. | reverse complement strand
ATTTGCTCATCCCGAATCTGGGTTCAGAGGAAATGCAGGGGACATTTGCGGGCAGCCTTGCAGGTCGGATTATCTTTCTTATTGTGGCAATCGTCTGTACCGGAGTCGGTGCGGCACTTTCCCTTAATATGCGAATTGTACCGAATCCCGGGGATGGTATCGTTCAAACAATCGCAGATGCCGTCAGGAAGGATAACGGTTTTGTAAAAAACTGCGTGGACATAACCTGCGTTATCATAACTTGTGTAGTCGGAGTGGCTTTTTCAGGAAAAATTATAGGGATTGGCATTGGGACGCTCATGGCTATGATTGGTGTCGGTCGTGTGATTGCTGTTTTTAACCGGCTTACATGCAAGCAGACCGCATCCCCATCTATTATGCGTTGATTTTTTTCTGTTTTACTCATAATACCTCCTCATCTGAATACATTTACGTTTTGCATATTTTCTAAAAAAATGCGGCAATAGCACTGAACACTCCGGCGCTGGCGGCTCCCATAATCAGTCCTGCGAGCAACACGCCGCCCATGGCAGCCAGTACCGTAGGTTTAAATTTCATGTCGAGAAAGCTGGCAGCCAGTGTTCCAGTCCATGCTCCGGTACCCGGCAGTGGAATCCCTACAAACAGAAGTAACGCTGCAAAAAGTCCACGGCCTGCGGTCTCCTGTAATTTCTTTCCGCCCTTCTCGCCCTTTTCAAGACACCATGAAAAAAACTTGCCGATTCCTTTTTTATCAGCACCCCAAACCAGCACCTTTCTGGCAAAAAGATAGATAAAAGGTACAGGCAGCATATTTCCGATTACCGCAATGATGTAAGAAGGCAGCAGGGGAAGTCCCATGCCTACGGCGATTGGAATTGCTCCTCGCAGCTCCACAATCGGCACCATAGATATAAAAAATACAAGTAAATATTTTGTCAGCATAATATTCTCCATTCCAGAGCGTCGCCCGCCCCTTTTCATTTTAGTTCATTGACTCATAAATAACAGTACAATTATTTGTCTGGTTCTGCAATAGCACTGCCGAAAAATCGTCAACGACACCATAAAAATACTATACGTTATAGACTTTTATTAGTCAATCTTTTTTATAAAGCGTTAAAAAAACTCTTGACAAATGTTAAATACCGATATAGTATAAGTGTATCAACTGTACCACTTGAAGTGATACACACGACACACCAAGAAGGAAGTGAGGTGAAAAGATGATACAATTAGATTTTCGTAGTTCTCAACCGATTTACGAGCAGATTATTTCTCAATATAAGTACATGATGCTGCAAGGCTTTCTGAAAAAAGGAGACGCAATTCCCTCTGTGAGAAAACTGGCACTGCAATTAGACATTACTCCGGGGACCGTTTCCAAAGCATATCGGGACTTGGAACAGCAAGGTCTTATTGAGACGGTGAGGGGAAAAGGAACATACATTGCCGGCATACCGGAGGGCAAAAGCATGAGAGATGAAGGAGTGATTAAAAAGGTGAAGGAAGAGTTGAGGCAGCAATGTATGGAGCTGATGTATCAGGGGATGGAGAAAGAGGAAATTGTCCATCTGATTGAAGAAATTTTAAAAGGATTGCAAGGAGGAGACAACTTATGATTGAGGTCAAAGGACTTTGTAAAAGCTATGGCGACAGCGGTAAAGACGCAGTCCGGAATATTGACATTCATGTGGAAAAAGGTACGATTCATGGACTGATTGGTCACAACGGCTCGGGAAAAACAACGATTATCAAATGTCTGACGGGCATTTTTTCACCGGATGCAGGAACGGTGAAGGTAGACGGAGAAGACGTGTACGACAACGTCAAAATCAAACAGAAGATTGGGTATGTAGCAGACAGCAACCAACTGTTATCGGGTTACAAAATTAGCAAACTGGCGGATATGTACCGGGAGATGTTTCCTGAGTTTTCCATGGTGGATTTCATTTCCTTAAATAAAATTTTCCGCATTAATCTGAATAAAAAGATAACTCAGTTATCCAAAGGACAGCAGATGCGGGTTTCTTTTATGCTGAATATGGCGAGAAATCCGGAAGTCATGATTTTGGATGAACCGACCTCCGGGTTGGACGCCATGGCAAAAAAAGATTTGCTGGACACACTGGTATCGGCGGTGGAGAACAATAACATGACGGTAGTAATTTCCTCTCACCATTTGGGGCAGTTGGAGAAAATCTGTGATTCCATCACAATGATTCGCAATGGTGTTGTGCAGATTGAAGATGATTTGGATGAAGTGAAAAAACAGATTACAAAATATCAGGTGGTATTTCCGGAGGGGGCGCCGGGAGAACTGTATCACATGGATGACATCATTCATATGTCCAATGTGGGAAGTGTGTATACCGTAGTTCTGCCAAATACGTCTCAGGATTTCGAGGAAACCATGAGAGGACTGGGCGCCGTATTAGTTGAGGCGATGCCGGTAGGACTTGAGGAAAGTTTTGTTTATATGAATAAGATTTCAGAAAAGAATCAGCGAGGAGGGATAAACAATGAATAGAAAGAAAGCACTGTTCTGTTATGAAATGAAAAATATGGTCTGGTTTCTGCTTCTTGGTCTGCTGGGTGCTGTCGCTGCTGCATTCACTTTGCATATGAGCATGGCATATATATTTCAGAAAATGCATGGTATTGGTATATACTCTTACAGTCGCAGCGGGTACATGGTGCAGGGAAGTCCGTTTGCTGCTAATCTGGTTGGTGTATTAAGAGCAATCGTAATTGCCTGCCTTTTTGGTTTTGCTCTTATGTCATTTATGCAGTTTTCTGATTTGCAGAGCAGAAAAAAGAGAGAATATCTTAATTCCCTTCCTTTTAGCCAGAACGAGAAATTTTGCATGAAGGTTATCGTGAGCTATGGGATGATAACCTTGTGCTGGCTTGTTCTGTCGGTATTGGTAATCGGGATTCGTTTGAAATACCAGCCGCAGATTATTAAGAACAACGTTCTGTCCTTAAGTTTCCGGCAGTTTATGGGAGCTGACACGATGTGGCACACCATTCGCTCTCTCTTACTTTGCTGGCTGACACTCTTGGCGATGTATTCTATTTACATGGCGGTTCACTATCTTGTGAGGAGTTCACTGGTGGCGTCTCTTATAGGAGCGTGTGCTATGTATTATCCGGTATTTGTCATAAGTGCTGTACCGATAAATTTTCTTGCTTATAGTGGTAATACCGAAAAAAGGATAATGTCCGTTTTGTACAGGGCACAGCGTTACACAGGAATGTTTTTTGGCAGTGGCTTGGGGTATGTTTATGGAAATAATGGTTATGAATACGAATATGAGCCTCTGGGAGCTGACAAAATGCTTGTTGGTGATGGCAGTTTCTGTACGGTGTCCTATGGGAAGGTATGGCTTTCTGTCCTTATTCTCGTTGTTTTAATGGTTGGTTGTACGCTGCTGGCATGGTGGGTAAATAAACATCAGGATTTAGCAAAAATCAATCGCATGGTTCCGACAAAGGCAGGACGCATTGGTCTCAGTTTTGGAATCAGCACAGCGATAGGCAGCGCAGCGATAAGTATGTTTGCGATATCAGAGATGACAGTTGCGATTGTAATCTGGCTGCTGGTTTCTGTGATTGTATATTTTATCTGCCAGAAAATATTGAAAAAATAGAGAGGTGATGACAATGAAGTTACGGTACATTATGGTGGGAACATTAGCGGCACTGCTGCTTACCGGGTGTGGTTCACAGGACAAAGTGCTGGAGAAAGCAAAGTCAGAAGACGTGGATTTTACAAGCAGTATTTATGAGATTAAAACGGACGAAGAGGCGGATACCTCCCCAGCGGTTACTGTGTCAGAGCAAAACTGTGACAGGGTGAAAAAACTGAAGGAGATACTGGAAAAGGCGGATTCAGGCTTTCACGAGGAGTCGGATGATGAGTCTTGTGATTTGGGAGACCCGAAGTCTGTTTTGAAGAACATGGAAAACACAAACCAAATAAATGCTTACGACATACTGTCGACGGATTCCTATTATGAAAAAAGGGAAGAAATCGAAGCTGTTTTAAAACAGGTGGAACAGGCAGGCTACAGCGATTTGGTCAGCAGCTTGGACGGGCTGGATTACGACAATGGAGCTAAATTGAGCAGTTACGAATCACGCTCGGTCAGCCTTGTCCGTCAGGGCGTTGAGTTCAGTTTAAGCTACACTTGTTACTATGACACAAAAACTTATTATTATTATATGCTGGAGGTTCAAGTTCCTTATGCTCTCGTCTTGCAGCCGGCAGAATATTCGGATTTGGTCGATAACCAGTTAAAGGATGGATTTTATCCCGGCTCCTTCATTTTCGGAGGATATATGGACCGGATGAATCTTGTCAGCAGTTGGGATGAGGAAGGAAATCCTTATAACAAATCAGTAGATTTTTATTTTCAGGACGGTACTCCGGTTCAGCTTGAGATTACGCTGGAAGAGAACGGAAAGACCGGAGATAAAGTTTTTACAGACCGGGAGCAGGAAACGATGACAAATCTTTTGACACAGCTTTGCGCAGACCAGACGGCAGCAAAAGATTTTGTGGAGAGCTTTACGGTGGAAAAAAGTAAATCCGGAACGGTGGGGAACTGCCAGTGGACGCTGAAATACAGTGGATATGATGATTCCAGAAGAAAGACTTACGTGCTTACGGTACAGTAGGTGTTCTGTGCTGCTGAATCTTCGAAATGCTGTGCTGTTTCTGACATTATTACATTATTGCCGTATTGAAAAAACTTGTCCTAAAAGCTATTGATAAAGTTATTGTTCAGAGGGTTACAAGTGTATATAGAGCGACTGACGTGCTTGCACGTTCAAAG
>CAZFHT010000136.1:0-4864 GCA_964518785.1 uncultured Eubacterium sp. | reverse complement strand
CGGTCATCACTTCCCCACTGTCATCCGTCACAAACTGATGGATGGTTTTCATGGCATTACCGTCACTGTATGACTGTTCCACAAGTTCCTCGCCATTTTCCGTTACTTTGTAAATCTCATAAGTGGTTCCTGCTTTCAATACCTGTTTCTCAGTGTTTCCGTCCTTTTTCAAAATACGGAGATAGGCTTTGAACAGGTTGTTATTGATAGGATAGGTATAAATTTTTCCATCCTCTTTGACTTCTACGGAAAAGTCCTCTACCGGGATTGCGTCCACATCACCGGAATCTGCCTGATGAACAGTGTACGTTCCATAATACAAATCGCCGGAAATACCGTAACCGCTTGCGTCGGTCTTGATGGTTGCTCGCTCATAGGAATCACAAGCGTCATAACTGCCTTTGGAAGTGAGATACACCTGAAATGTTGTATTTGCCTCGGCATTTAATATCCCCGTCTCGCCGTCGGAATAATATTTCTGAACCGCCACCTTTCCAAGTATCGGTTTGTTACCAAATTCCTTTGTGGCAAGATTGGATGTGTATTCCGCTGTCACGGAAGAAGCGTCCACCGTAATCGGCAGAACGTCATTGGAAAGGGTATAACCTGTCGGTGCTTTGATTTCCTTCAGATAATAGGTGGTTCCGCTGCGAAGGTACTCCGTCACAAGTCTGCCGTCCTTAATGGTATACGTTCCCGCTGTCTTTGCCGTACCCTTTGCGTCATACACGGTTGCTTTGTTGGTGCAGGAACTTTCGGCATATAATTGGAATACCGCACCATCCAACCCGGCATCTCCATGTGCCTTTTGGTCGGTGCTGTACGAATCTTTCTTCACGACATCAATCGTGGCTTTTTTATATTTATTGGTCACTCCCGTGATATATGCCTTTGAATACTCCGACGGGACTTCTGCTAAGGAATCTTCCCACTCACCGTCCGCATTTTTCTCCCAACTGTCTGCCTTTTTCAGCGTGATTTTCACGCCTTTTGCAAAGGTCGGGTCAACGATAATGTTCTTATTCTCTCCCGTGTTGTCCTCCGTCAGCGTGTAAGTGTTGGATATGTCATTTTTCATATCCTTCATTTCCTGATTCATCAGTTTCTTCGCCGATTCTTTTGTCATGTCAGAGGCAAAGTCCACCCCTTCATCCAGTTCCAAATCATCCGTCAGATATTTTTTTGCTGCTTTTTTATCATCCGCAGACATCGCCTCCAGTTGGGAATCCGGGTAGTAATAATAATCTGCCGTCACTAACTTGTACGTCATGCGGAAAGCAATTCTCCCGCTGTCTCTGGTATATCCGGTCAAACTGAATGAAGTATCATCATCTTCATCCGTTTCACTGGTATCCACTCCGTCCCGGTCGCTCTTAGAAAAGGAATACAAATCATCAAGGTTGTCTGCGTCGAGGGTAAACTGAATTCCACCTAACCCGTTGCCATCCTCATCTTTTTTCATTACGGTAATACGCTGGCGGTAATAGGTACTGTCACTGATTGTTTCCGGTTCATACGAAATTGGTAATTCTTCTGCCTCCACTGTCATAAGTTTCTGATAACCCTTACTGTTCCCCGTCTTTTTCCAAATAGTAATTGATACCTCCCAATCTCCTTGTGGTTCAAAAATATCTTCGTAAACGTCATTAACCGTCTTGCTCGGTGACAGGTTAATATTGGCTTTTACCTGTTTAACAACATTCTTTAGCTGTGACTTGGAATTGCGCCCCTCCGCAATAGACCAAATCAATGCCTGACTCATCACAAATGCTTTGTTTGTTCGGTTTTTCTCGATTACATACCAGCGAATAATTTTTGCGTAATAACCATTTTTCTCTCCGCCCGTATCCTGATTCCATTTGTGTGTTTCTTCTTTTTCATATTTGTTGCCAGAATGACAGGTATATCCCAGATTGATACAAAAAGCCTTTTTCCCGTCAACGTGCATCTGCCACCATGTGCCGGATTTCGTCTTTGAACCAAAATCAACGGTTCCCTTCTTCCCCAACGAAGTCAGGCTTACTTTTGAAGCTGCATTAGCAACAATCGCATTTGTGGGAATCGTCCCACATAACATAACAAGTGCCAACACAAATGATATGATTCTGCTAACTTTTCTTTTCATAATCTCTAGTCCTTTCTTTTTCACTCAATGATTCAATAATAAACTGTCCGTACCCCGTCCTTATCCGGCGGACTTCTTTTCATGGTTTTCACTGTCCCATCCTCCTCTCAGTCATACAATCAGCACGAAAAAAAAGCCTCCTTGATTTCTTTCATCAAAAAGGCTTTTTGTATCCGCTTATATTAACTTAACTCGCCAAAACCACTTCACTGACACCATCCTCTGTCACGGTAATCGTGATAGGCTCGGCTTTCTCACAGCCATCTGGTGTCCTTTTTTCATAAATCACATAGGTCTTTCCTATCTCTAAATAAATGGGCTTTCCTTCTGTTTCGGAGATTGCTGCCACTTTCAGGCTCTCCCATCGGTTTCCCGATTCGTAGTAACCAATGCCACAGTCACTGACATAGGTTTCACTCTGACTATCATACCGTTTTACCGTGATTTCTTTTATCTGATAATCACGCCAGTTTTCAATTTCGCTCTTATCGTTATCATAAAAGATAGCGCACCATACACTTCCATAACGTGCGATTGCTCCACATATATGGTTGGAAGAAAGCAAATTCTGATAGTGACCCGGACTTTTTTTCCATGCTTCCATAGCACTTTTCGGATTCATATTGCCACTATACATATTTTCTGCAAAAAGCACTCCCTTGAATTTTGCATATTTACCAAAGTATCCGTTGATGTCTCTGTTAAGGTTCTCATGTTTGTCAAACCCACTGGTTTTTATCCGGTAAAGACAAAACTGATACAGTTCATCCGACCACTCCAGTGCCGCTACTCCTTTTTCCTTCCGATACCGATTTTGAATTTTGAACGCTTTCTTTGCCTCAGCAAGTGCCGTTACCTTTTTTGTTTTGACAACGCTGACACTATAACGATAGGTCTTGGTTCTCTTATTTTTCATCCGGCATTTCACGGTCACGGTAGCCTTGCCCAGTTTTTTTGCCGTCAGTACAATCCGGCGGATTCCCTTTTTCTTTTGGTATTTTACCTGAACCACAGACTTTTTGCTGCTCCTTACCGTAACTTTCTTTGCTTTATCCAATGCTGCCGGATATTTGTTCTGTATTTTTGCTCCCGTCAGATTCATGGTGACTTTTCTTGTCTTAGCCAGTATTGTTTCGTCTTTTAGCAAAAATATCATGGCAAACAGTGCCACAAGTACCGCTGTTCTTCTCCAGTTCCTCATAACCGCCATCCCCTTTCTCCCTCGATTACAGCCATTGTTTGTTTCTGTCTTTATCATAGCATAAATCGTGCCGGAGAAAAACTTTGAAATTTATCGTTTTACATCTTTTCCGAACAGCCGGAAACCGTACCACAAGCACCTATTTAAGCAGGCTGTATAAGTTTTCTTTCTCGGCTGGTAACTGCTGGTTAAATCTAGGGGTAGGGTGTGGGAAGGGGGAATCACACAGCAGCAGATGGACACCCACTTTTCCCTTGGCGTCCGTTATCTCGCATTGTTTCTCTCCCTCTGCCGTTTGCGGTACAGTTCAAGTGCCTTTATGATGGTGTCCTCCATTTTTTCTTTGGGCGTCCCCGACGGAAAATACTTGGCAAGTTTCTTTTTCGGTATCTTGAATTGCTCGACCTGATTCGGCTTTTCTTCCGTCATAATAGAATAAATCACATCCTCACTCAGTTTTTCCTCCTGTTCAAACTTCTTCATTTTGATTGCCTGTGCCAGAGACGGCGTACTATCTTCACATTCCATCATGTCGAGAAGGTATTCCTGTTTTTCTTCCGGCAGGTAAGATAATTCCACCGCAGGACGGAAAGCAATCCTCCCCTCATCCACCATCTGTAAAATGGATGGAATCAAAAAAGTCAGACGGATGTAGCGTCTGATTTGGTCTTGGCTTTCTCCCACTTCTTCCCCCAAAATTTGTCGCGAGGTTTTTCCCTCAAAATTCTGTGCCACTGGCACAGAATTTTCTTTTGACGGTCTGCCCGCTTGTCTCCGCATGGCATCTAACTTCATTTTGTAGGCAAAAGCTTTTTCACTCGGCAGTATCTTTTCCCGTTGGAGATTGCTGTCCACCATGATTACCGTCGCTTCGTCGTCCGTCAGTTCCCGTATGATACATGGTATTTCTTCTAAATTTGCCAATACTCCGGCAAACTTTCTTCGGTGTCCTGCCACCATTTCCAGTTTGCCATCCTTATTGTAGCGGACAAGTGTCGGTACTAAAATACCATGCTCTTTGACACTCTCCAAAAGCTGCTGCATTTCCTCGTCCTGCCTGACCTTAAACGGATGGTTCGGAAAATCAAGAATGGTATCCGGCGGCACCATTACCACCTTCTCCATTTCCATCTCCTGCCTTTCTTCCTGTGTGGTAAACAGGTCATCGACACCGGGAAGATTGAGATTTAATTCTTTCTTTTTCGCCATCTCTTACCACCTCCTTTGCAAACTCCTCATAGGCTTTTGCCACCTTGCCGCCTTTATCATAGACGTAAATGCTTTTTCCCGCCGCACTGGTTTCCGCTGCTTTAATAGACACGGGGATAACCGTATCATAAATCTTCAGTACCCTTCCATAATTCTCCCGGATACTTTTTTCGGTTGTCCTCGCAAGATTGGTTCTCATGTCAGCCAGTGTCAGCAGCACACCATCCACCCGAAGTCTCGGATTAATCTGCCTCTGCACTTTTGTGACCGTTTTGACAAGCTGCGTCATGCCTTTGGCTGGCAGATAATGAGCCTGCACTGGAATAATC
>CAZFHT010000135.1:0-4960 GCA_964518785.1 uncultured Eubacterium sp. | reverse complement strand
GTTATTGTGTATTTTTTCTTTTTGTCTGCTTTCGATACTGCAGTAATTTTGACTTTGCCCTTTTTCGCTTTTGCTGTCACAACGCCATTGGAGGAAACGGCAGCGATTTTCTTATTCGATGACTTCCATGTAACTTTTTTCGATGCTCCTCCCGTCACTGTTACCTTTGCTGATAACTGCAGTTGCTTTTTTCTTTTTAGTGTTACCGTCTTTGTAATCGCTTTACTCGAACCCTTTTTCGTAATGACAACTTTCTTCACTGATTTCTGTGACGCAGACGTGTCATTTGTGGTATCCGAATCGGCAGCAAGAACGGTCTTTGACACTCCGATAGAGGAAATATTCGGGCACCAGCCGGAAGAATTTCCCAGTTGAATCGTATTTGCTCCTTCTTTTAACTCTACTTCCACATAGATACTGTCTGCTGAATCACTCGTGTAAGAGCCGGTGCTTGGACAGCTGTAAGAACCTGAAGCTTCTCCATTTACCGTCACCGTAACATTTCTTGTTTCTCCGGCAAAATAGTTAATCTGAAGTTTATATTTTCCAGCCTCACTTACCTTTACCGGAAAGGCGGCTGTGCTTGCGGCACTTCCTCCCAGCCAGCCAACGGCACCATTTTCGATGATCGCTCCCCCTGCCAAAGCAGCGGTGTCTGCTCCGTAAATAGTGTAATCGTACTGCGTTCCGTCCACAGCCGTTTCACCATCATCGGTCAAATCCGTAACCGTTTCCGTTTCTTCCACCGTTGATTTGGATATGGCGATTCGGTCAATATTTGGTGCTTTGGAGACAGCATTTCCAAACGTAATACTATTTTCTCCCTTTTGCAGCCGCACATAAAAAGTTTCCATCGCCAGCGTATTCACGCCCGCATTCAGCTTGCCACTCCGAATCTCGTCACCGTCATTGATGCAGTACACTACCCTTCGGTCTACCCCGCAGGCATAGTATAATCTCATTTCGTAGATACCATCTTCCGGTGCTGTAACCGACTGAATTGTCAGTTTATTATAAGCAGTTCCACCAATTCCTGTCACCTGCTTCATGCCGGACGCAAACTGATTTGTTCCAATTGCCGCAGTTCCGCTGAGAGAATTTCCCGTATCTTCTGCCTCATAAAAGGTGTAGTTATCATAAATCGTGGAAGTTTTCATCGTTTCTTTTGTAATCTTAATGGCAGCTCCACTATTCTCACCAAGTAAAAGGGACAGCGTGGAATTCTTTGTCACATCTTTTTCTTCTATTACAACATCTGTTCCATCTGCATTATCCTTGTAAATATACGCCCGATAATCGCCCTCTCCTAAGAAATCCAGCGAAATAGTCTCTGTTTTTGACTCTGCGGTCATGGCGGCAATGTACCAGTCCTCCTGATTTCTTCTGGCAATCGTGATATCTTCTCCCGGATAACCGTCCAGCAGACGTGTCTCGTCCCATTGGGTAGGTACATCATTGATCATGGACAAACCTTGATATCCTTCCAATTTATAAACAGACGAGGCAATATTTTGAAGACCGGTCTGATAAGCAATGACCTGTGCCAGTTGGAATCCTGCCGTAACGTCAAGCTGGTCAATCTGTGTTCCAACCGGAGTAAAGTCCATTCCTCCCACAACATTTCGATTATATACATAGGTCAGGCAATTGCTGACAGAAGGACCAATGTTCCATTTATAATATTCACTTCCGCGCACAGCCTCATATCCCAGAATATTTGGGAATGTACGAATTTCTCCCCTCGGTGCCGTACAGCCATGGAACAAAACATTGATTTTGTGCTTTGCCGCTATCGTCACACACTGATACATCTGTGTCATGGTGTTTTTATCATCATTCTCATAATAATCTACTTTGACACCTTTTACGCCCACCGACTCGCACCATGCAAATTGTTCCTCGAATTGATCTTTCGTTTGCAAAGAATATTTCGGATATGCCGCATCTCCCTGTGCATCTTTAGAGCCGGCATGATTGTCGTTATTCACGCCGTACCATAAAAGGATTCCTACTCCCTTTTGCTCTCCATAGTCAACTAATTCTTTTACTTTATTCTTGTAATCATCCCACAGACACCAGCCAAAATCCAGACAAACATATTCCCAGCCGTTTTCCGCCGCAAAATCAATGTAGTCCTTCTGCTGGTCAAATTCAATCGGATCATCTCCCGCCTCGGACCACCACGACCACGCTACGGTTCCCGTTTTAATCCATGAATCACTGTCCTTATACAGCGTTTCGTCTGCTGCCGGATTCAAACTGCTGGTCATGGTAGAATTTACGATATCGTTCAGATTATCTGCAACAACAGCCACTCTCCAAGGTGTCTGTATCGTTCCCTGCTCATCATACGTCATGGTAATGGAACTTCCTGAGCCTTTACCAAATTCATATTTCAGGTTTCTTGTACCTGCACTGGTTTTCAAATCAGAGGCACAGTAAGTATCTTCTCTGCTGAATACATCTGCTTCTGTGAACAGCATCCAGTTGTTACCACTATTCGCAAGGAGTGGAACGGAATAGGTTGCGTTCGCATTTTTTACCGCTGACATCTTTATCTTCTGATATTCATATTCGTAATTTCCCGCAGTGTCATATCCTGCCCAGATATAAGAATCCGCAGGCAGCACGTACTCACTTGCCTCTCCCTTGATTTTGGCAGTTTTTCCCGCTGTTCCTGTCAACTGATACCGGTATGCCATTCCTGACTCATATACCCGGACAATTACCGTTAAAGCAGTTTCACCGTCCTGTGGTTTCAGCTGGAAACTTATTTCGTTGTAGTCTTCTTTTACCTCTCGTTTTGCCCCGGTGGTAAGCGTATATTCATCCGTTCCACTGGAGGATTTCAAAGAGCCATTCACATAGGAAAGGTTCTTTGTCAAATCTGCAGAAGTGGTAATTCCTAACTGTGAGGCGTCAAGAACAACATCTCCATTTCTGGACGCTGTAATAAAATATCTCCCGGTCTTCTCGTCTGTGACAACTTTGACAGATACGTTTCCTTTGCTGACACTAATTTCTGTGTCTGTTACGGCTGTTCCGTCCGTAAGTTCATTCGCTCCCCCGAATTCTGTCTTTTCCGCCACTTCGATTCCCTGCTCCTTTGCAAGGCTTACCACCTGTTCCTCCGTGAGTGCCGTCTTGTAAAGGCACACATCATCTAACTGCACCTTAGCGTCCGAATCTGACCAGCCAGAGCAGGTCATTCCCAATGCGTTCTTTACAAGAGAATCCATGCTGGCAAGACGTTTTTTCAGATTGGAACTATCCGAATAAGAACCAACTTCCTCTCCATTGATGTAACATACAATTTCCTCTGAACTGATTGTGAAAGTCATGAAACTCCACTGATTTTTCGCCGGCTCAGTAGCCATCGGTGCACGAACTATATCTGTATCATCAAATAAGACATTCCAAACCTTGTCCGAGGCATATGGAGCAATGGCAAATTCATTCCCTGAATTTTCATTAGCAGAGGAAACTGCTCTCGAATAACTTCCTACCGACTCATCCGGCTTTAACCAGAAAGAATAAGAAAATCCGGTCTCTGCCGTTATCCCCTTATAGATGTCAGACGGAAGTTCAACATAGGAACTCCCCTTTGTTCCACCCGATAATACTAAAACTTTATTACCTGACGTTTTATAATTTGTCTCTCCTACGGTAATGACATCCTCTGCCACACTGGCGTTTCCTTTGAGAATGGCATTGCCCTCTTTTTCCGTACCGGAATTTGACAATGTATCTCCCGACAAATTGTCAAAGTTCCAGCAGTAAGCCGCCGTAATCTCGTCCCCGCTGCTTTCCGCTGCTGCCCTTTTGACATTCGATACCGAAACGGTTGTCACAAGCATGGCAACTGCCGTAATCACTGATATTATTCGTTTTCCCATACTGCTGCCTCCTCAAATTTTCTTTTCCTTATCTTACCTTCCATGGCTTCTTTTTGCTATGGATTTTTGTGTTGAAAAGAATGCTTTTTGTGGACTTTTCATTTTTCCTATGTTAATATGATGTCAGGGTATCAACGTACAAAAGCCTTTGTGCCAAACATCTTATCTGCCATATTGGAGGGGATTTCATGCGTCAAGAACAGGGAAAAGAAACTTATATCAATGCTGCCGGATTTCAATGCTTAGACCATCTGCAAAACAATGCCGTAGATATTTACTTATCAACCTGCGGTGTGCAGAGCTGTATTCCCAACCACTCCTTCGGACCGGGGCAAAGAGATGAGTTCATTATTCACTTCATTTCCGAAGGGGAAGGAATTTACCAAACGGGCGGCAAAACTTACCATCTTTCCAAAGGTAATTTTTTTGTTATCTTTCCCCATACTGAAGTTTACTACAAAGCCGATGACAGCAAACCCTGGGATTATCTCTGGATTGGTTTTCAAGGCATCAAGGCGGCCTCCTATTTGAAACAGGCAGGAATCGATTCCTCTCATCTGATTGGAGACTATCAGAATACTTCTTATATTCTCGCTTGTATTCAACAAATGATGCTGGCGAGAACATTGTCCTATCATAACGAATTAAAACGACAGGCTGCCCTGCTCCAAGTGCTGGCAGCACTCATTGAAATTCATCATGAATCACTTAGTGATGAGGAACAGCACGAATACCCTTACCGCATTTATCTGCAGCAGGCAATTGATTATATGAATACACATATAAAAGAAAATATTCGGATTTCGCATATCGCAGCTCATATCGGAATTGACCGGAGCTATCTGTCTAATATTTTTAAAAGTACGTTAGAAATATCACCACAAGAATATTTGTTAAATCTGCGAATGAACCATGCGTCTGATATGTTAAAGAATACAAAAGAAAAAATCAGCGTTATCGCCAACGAGGTAGGGTACAGTGATCCTCTTACCTTCACGAAAATCTTTAAACGATATAAGGGAATGTCCCCTACTGAGTGGAGACATTCCGCAAGGGAGAAGTAA
>CAZFHT010000134.1:0-4992 GCA_964518785.1 uncultured Eubacterium sp. | reverse complement strand
CGAGATTGTGATAGACGTGCAAGCCTACTGCCCACGCTTAATATTGTGCAACTACGCTACACATGAAAATCTGCTTTGCTATATTCTACCACGAACAAATGACATGTGCAAGAGAAAAAAAGTTTAACTTTCCCATTTTTGAGGAATAAATTTCAAAATTCACCACATTCGTCACCATGTCTAATACCGACACAATGAACTGCAATATAGCAAACATCTAGTGCGTACCTTTCTTTAAATTGCAATACAAAAGACCACAAGCATTTCTGCCTATGGTCTTTTGATAGAATTTATGGCTCTGGGAGGAATCCAAATACCTTATTCTCATTCTTCACTATTCGTCTTCGTCTGAAGATTTGTCTTCGTCATCATTAGTAACAGTTACCGTAATCTTGCTGGTCGAAGTCGCAAATGATTTATCGAGCAGTTTCTTTCCAGAAATTTGGTATTTCTTCCAAGTAACGTTCATCTGAATCTCAGCGGTTCCCGCTGCAACCGCTTTGATACCAAGTAATGCACTAGCATCCTCCCCTACCTTTGCTTTTTGAGAAGTCACTTTTACACACTCTCCGCCACTGATTACCTTGTAAGTGACGACAGGAATGGCACAAGCAGTCTTTTTTTTGTTGTAAACACCTGTCATCCATACCTCATAATCATCATCGTCCGTTGTCAACTTGATGTTTTCGTCTGAGACTTTACACTTGCTTTTCGGAACCTCACCCATTTTTTTAACGGTTACTTTCATTGTTTTTGTTACTGTTGCCAGTTTTTTCCCATCAACCCATCCTTCTTCTTCAGAAAGCCAATCATAATAACTTACTGTGACTTTGATTTTTGCGGTCCCTTTCTTTTTGCCCTTGATTATTATAGAACCAGAAGTTGAACCATTGTATGCTTTCACCGAAATTTTGTCTTTTCCGCTGACAACCTTGCATTTTAAACTCTTGTGAGATATACCCAGACCATATCCCAATGATTTTCCTGCTGATTGTTGTGACGATTTGACTTTACTGCTCGTTGTCGGTATATATTCTTTCTCCTCGCCAACCTCCACCGTCTGGTTCTTTAACTTCAGCTTATACTTCCCGGCTGCCTCAGCCGTTGTCCCTTGTGTGAGTTGTGCCACTCCGATAGCCAGTGACATAACCATTAAAAGTGCTACCAGTTTTTTCATTTTCTCTTTCATGTTTTCATTCTCCTTTTTTTTGTTTTTTATTTTACTTTGCAATGCAATCTTTGCTATGCCTTCCCCATTGCTACCACCAGCAAGTGACGCAGCAACAGGTGATGTCATCGCAAGTAATTTACTTTTTAGAATAATATCACACGTTTTTGTGTGCATAATGGAACAAAAAACGTGTTCCATATAACATAAAAAATCCACTATTTTTAAAACTAAAGGCTTTCACCCATGCGAAAACTCTAAGACGCTTTGCTCGCTTTACTCCAGTCCACATTTCTAAAGTCATCATAGTTTTGGACATATGCAATAGTGTTGACCTTTTTGTTTTTATCCAGATAAAAACGAAGTCTGTATTCAGAACCACTAATTGTAATTTTGTAGTCCAGATAAGTTTTTGCCTTTTTTATCTCCTTTCTAGAAACAGCATTAGGGTCATCATTCGTTTTTTTCAGTGCATAGTATACATTATCTTTTCCCACGTTGACTTTTTTTGCCTGCGTTTTTCCATATTTCTTGATTACATCTGCTTTGGTTGATTCCACATGAATCTTCCGGCTGGTCTGGAACACTTTGTCTGACTTTTCTGTTTCTCCCACCATATTAATACACTGGTAATATACCTGATAGTTTTTAGACAATTTGATAAAATTAAATCGGTACTTCCCTGTGGATTTTTTAAAATCCGTTTTGGTCAGTTTGGAGGCAGCCTCCACTGTCACTGTTGTACTGCTCTGTGCCACTCCGGTCAACACTGCAAGTGCCAGCAATAATGCCATTAGTCCCCTAAATCTCCTTTTTCTTCTCTCTTTCATGTTTTCATTCTCCTTTTTTTGTTTTTTGTTTCGTTTTGCATTACTTTGAAATTTATTTTTTAGAATTGTATCATATTTTTTTTATTTTGTGTGGCAGATGTAAGAAATAACGTGTTTCATGTAAGAAATAACATAACATTCGCAAAAACCAAAAAATTTCATGTCAATTATTACATCAAAATACCAAAAATTACATCTCACTTCCCAAACAATTCAAAAAGGGTTATAATAAAAAAGGCTTTTGCCCCAACATGACAATACAAAATGAGCGAGGGATTTACATGATAAAAATAGGCATATGCGATGAAGACACCATTTTCAGCGATAAATTGTACAATATTATCAATCTTGTGATGGTTTCTGTTGACGAATGGGAAACACAAATCTACCACAGCAGTCAGGAGCTGATACGTTCCATTGAGGAAAGCACGTTCGACTGTCAACTTCTTTTTATTGATATTATGAATGAAAATGGCAATGGTCTTAAGACTGCCCGGTATATCTATGACCATCAGGTTGATACCGATTTGATTTTGATTACAGCCTCAAAAGAACACGTATTTGAGTGTTACCGCTATCACGCCTTTGCCTATCTTTTGAAACCGATTTCGGAACAGGATATCGTGGAAGAATTGCGGCGTTATCTCAGTGAACTGCAATTATCCCCCAAGTACATTCCGGTCAGTTTCCGGGGCACGACACATCAAATTCCTATTTCTTCTATTTTATATTTTGAAAGTGTCTACAGGAAAGTGATTGTCCACACAAAGAAAGACCGCTACGAGTGTTATCAAAAACTGTCTTTCTTTGAAGACCTATTAAAAAAAGAGGGATTTCTGCGTTGTCATCAAAGTTATCTCGTATCCGCCCGTCATGTGACGGACTACACGACAAACTGGTTTTTTATAAAAAACATCAAAATTCCCATCAGCCGTAATTACCAGACTAATATACATAAGTACATTCACGATTTCGGGATTTTCAAAAAAGACACTTCTGCCCCGCCCACTATTTACGACTCCCGCAAGGGGTACGGTGCTTTGATTTGTGTAAAGGGTACTTATCTCGGCTCGATTATCCAGATTTGCCCGGAGCAGAAAATTCAGATTGGCAGGGACGAGAAGAAAGCTGACCTGATTATCAATCTGCCTTACGTCAGCCGCAGACATTGTTCTCTCCTCTACCACAAGGACGCTAAGCAATATGAGGTTGTCGATTACTCACAAAATGGTACGTTTGTCAATGGGACGACGCGCCTTGTAAAAGGCGAAACTTATCTGCTGAAAAGCGGTCAGGAACTATGTTTTGGCGATAAAGAAACGGTATATAAACTCGGATAGGAGAAAATTATGAATATAGCAAAATGCGAAAATAATCATTTTTACGACACAGACAAATTCCCTTTTTGCCCTCGTTGTTCCAATATTTCCTTACGGATGCTTTCGTCTGCCGAGCAGTCGCAGATTATTACGGCGATTCCCCAAGACGAATTGCAAAGGGAATATCAGAAAAGGGACAGAAAAACGGTGGGCTGGCTTGTGTGTACGGAGGGCAGTATGATTGGGGAAAGTTTCACTTTGCGGGAGGGGGATAACCGGATTGGGCGTCTTGCCACAATGGACGTTGCTCTGCTTTACGAGGCTGGCGTGAATCGTGAGGACCACGCCCTCATATCCTATGATTCCGCCACGAACGGTTTTGTCCTTTCTTCGGAAAACCCATCCGCCCGCCTGCTTTGCAATGCAAAAACCGTCCGCAGTTCTAAAAGGTTAAAAAGCCGGGATGTTATTACAATCGGAAACTGTTCGCTTGTATTTATTCCCTTTTGTAATGCCACATTTTCTTGGAAAACGGAACAATGAGGAGGATTGACAGCATGGACAAATCAGAAACCGGATTATCGCAGACACTTCCCTCCGGCACCTGTCTTCATGGAACTTATATAATTGATGAAATTCTCGGCAAGGGAGGGTTTGGAATTACCTACTCGGGGTATCATCAGGAAACGAAAGAGCGTGTGGCAATCAAGGAATATCATCCGTCTGAATGTTCCGACGAAACAGAAGAAAACAACCGCCGTCGTTTTCTCCGGGAGGCAGAGCTTTTACAAACATACCGGGATTTGGATTGTATCGTCTCCCTTTATGATTTTTTCGAGGAGGGTTCTTCTGCCTACCTTGTCATGGAGTACATTGAAGGTCCGACGCTTGAACAGTTTATTTGCGAAAATGGAACGCTCACTTTTTCGGAATTATTTGATTTGATTCAGCCATTGATACACTCACTGAACGTGATTCACAAAGACGGACTTCTCCACCGGGATATCAGCCCGGATAATCTGATTTTAGGCATGGACAATCAACTCCATCTGATTGATTTCGGTGCAGCCGGAATCAACAACATTGGCAAAAAGCACCACAATACGGTAATCTTGAAAAACGGATATGCCCCTCCTGAGCAGTATCTCGCTACGGGAAATCAAGGTCCTTGGAGTGATGTCTATGCACTGTGTGCGACGATGTATTTTGCGTTGACCGGAAGTGCGCCATCTCCTTCTATTTCACGCCTTCATGAGGATAGCGTGAAACCATTGTCCATGGTTGCAGACATCTCACCGGGCATTTCTGCTGTTATCGGAAAGGGGCTGCAAATTCACCCGGCAGACCGTTTTCGTGATATGGAGGAGTTGAGTACCGCGCTGAATTCTCCTGAGACAATGGAGAAAACCCCCACTGTCAGCATAAGGCGTATTCCTTTCTCCCTGCGAATCCGTCTGTGGCGTCACCACCGACATTACAAATCGTTTGCCGCACTCACTGTGCTGTTTTTTGTTCTCGCAGCCGGACTTTTCTTTCTTGGCAGGCAGCCGTCAGAAACACCGGTATCGCAAGAAACTGCTCCCGCCACCGTCTCCGGTTCTGGCAGTTCCGCTATGGTGGTGACAACATCTCCGGTTTCTGACACCTCCGGTATGGCGGTGTCGACGTCTGCGGT
>CAZFHT010000133.1:0-5054 GCA_964518785.1 uncultured Eubacterium sp. | reverse complement strand
TCCACATCGTCTCCACTTCTTTTTTTGTCATCGGAAGTTTCTCTGAACCGACATATACGGTGTACGCCTCAATGTTAATGGTCAAATCTCCTACATTCAACACCTTCTTTTCTTCTGTCACGTCACTTCGTCCCATACGGCGTAAAACCGCCCGCACTCGTGCCATTACTTCTTCCCCGCTGAAAGGCTTGACAATATAATCATCTGCTCCGATATCCAGTCCCATAACCCTCTCGTAGTCTTCTCCTTTAGCGGTTACGAGTATAATGGGAACATCGGACTCCTCACGAATCTTTTCACAGACTTTGTAGCCATCCATCCCCGGCATCATAACGTCCAGCAAAACAACCGCCGGAGATACTTTCCGAAAAAGCTCTAACGCCTGAAATCCCTCCTCGGCTACCACCGGTTCATATCCCTCCTTTGCCACATAGGTGCTGAGAACCTCCCGGATATCCTGATTATCATCCACAATTAAAATACGCTGCATACCTTCCTCCATTCTGAAACACTGTAAATTTCTTCTTATATTTTTCTCATTGTACTACGCTTTCAGCACAAATTTATGTCATCCTCTCTCATTTCTTTCCATTATATTCTTTTTTTCTTTTTTTACAAGTTCGTTCTTACGTGCCATTTTTATGCCACGGCATGATGATACTTTTATCATACCAAATTTTATTTGGAAACGCAAAAGGAGGAGAATTACATTGATGCAAAAGGTATTACGTCTTTTGGCACTTGTACTGATTCTCAGTTCCGTATTGACATCGGCACCTTCCTCTGTGGAGGCTGCCGCGAAGAAAGCAAAACTGAATATGCGAAACCTGGAGATGACAGTAGGAGACAGTTTTCAACTTCGTGTTTATAACATGAAGAAAAAGCAGAAAGCGGTTTATGTTTCTACTGATTCAAATGTTTTGTCTGTAGACGATGTTAATGCCAGCAGCAAACGTGCTACGATTACTGCTGTCGCCACCGGCTCTGCGAACATAAATGTCACCGTAAAAAGAGGCAGGCGTGTGATTAAACAGTTGAAGTGCCGGGTTAAGATTTCACCAAATGCCGTGAGCATAAAATTTCCAAAAAAAGTAGTGAAACTTCAACCGACAGAGCAGTTCCAACTGGATCCTCTCATTAAGCCGATCATTTCCACCGAACAGCCGGTCTTTGAAAGCGACGATACCTCTGTCGCCACCGTCAGCTCCCGCGGTACAGTGACCGCCCTTTCACCGGGTACTGTAACCATTACCGCTACTTTGCTTTCCACGAATCAGACAGCGGAGTGCAAAATTATTGTAAGTGAGCCAAACGAAACTACAGAAAAACCGGAACAGAACGAAAAAAAGAGGTCTTCGGATGACCTCTTTTTTTCGTGTTAAAATCTGTTCTTAATCTTTACTGTGCATGTATAATCTTCTTCGGACATTTCTCAGCACATTTACCGCATCCCTGACACTTTGTGCCATCAATAACAGCGATATTATTCTCCAGTGTTACAGCACCAAACTCACACTGTTTCACACAGAGACCGCAGCCGATACATCCTACTTTACAAACACTCATAACATCTTTTCCTTTGTCCTTCGAGCTGCACTGTACAGCATAGGACGAATCATAAGGAATCAAATCAATCACATGATTTGGACAAGTTGCCACACACTTACCGCAGGCAACACACTTCTCTTTGTCTACTAGTGCAATTCCATCTACGACAGACAATGCACCAAATTGACAAGCTGCCACGCAGGAGCCAAGTCCAAGACAGCCATAAGAACAGGCTTTGTCACCACGTCCCGGCACCATCACAGCACGACGGCAGTCCATTTCACCAACATAATTGTACTTATTAGACGCCTGCTCACAGGTTCCGGCACATTTCACAAAGGCAACCTTGCGAACCGAATCTCCTGCGTCCACGCCAAGAATTTCTCCAATCTTTCCAGCCACCGGAGCACCGCCAACCGGACATCCATTTACCGGTGCAGTTCCTGCCACAATCGCCTCGGCAAGGCCATCACAACCCGGAAAGCCACAGCCGCCGCAGTTATTTCTCGGCAGACATTCACGCACCTGAATAACTCTCTCGTCTGTCTCCACAGCAAATGCTTTTGCTGCCACTCCCAGCAACAATCCAATGAGAATACCAAGAACGGCAAGGAGTACGATTGAAATTATAATAATATGTGTCATATTCACTTCCTCCTTTACCTAAAAGCTCACGCCACCAAAACCACAGAAAGCAATCGCCATCAATCCTGCTGTAATCAGCACAATCGGTGTTCCTTTCATGGCAGATGGGATGTTGCTGTTTTCCAGTTTCTCACGGATACCAGCCATCAATACAATGGCAAGGAAAAATCCTACAGACGCTCCGATACCGCGAATGGTAGCCTGCAAAATATTATCATTATTCTGTACACTCAGCAGTGCCACACCCAGTACGGCACAGTTCGTAGTAATCAGCGGAAGATATACACCGAGCGACTTGTACAAAGCCGGCATGGATTTCTTCATAAACATCTCTACAAACTGAACAAGAGCTGCAATAACAAGAATAAATACAATCGTATTCAGATACTCCAGATTGTTCGGCAGTAAAAGTAAATTGTACAGCGTACTTGTAATCAATGACGCAATGGTGATAACGAAGATAACCGCACCACCCATTCCGGCAGCCGTCTCAACTTTCTTTGATACACCAAGGAACGGGCAAATACCTAAGAACTGGCTCAACACAAAGTTGTTTACCAGTGCCGCTGTAAATAAAATCGTAAACAAATTCATTATTCATCCCCCTCCTTCTCTTCAATGGATTCTGTCTCCTCCGTATTGGTAGCACTTGGCATTTTCAAACGGTTCTGAATCGCCGTAAGTCCTGCCAGTACGAAAAATGCTCCCGGCGCCATAACGAAGATGGAAATATGGAAACTATCCGGAATAAACTGAAAGCCAAAAACAGCACCACTACCGAGAATCTCACGGCAGATACCGATTAACGTCAAACCGAGAGTAAATCCCAGTCCCATGCCGATACCGTCAAAAGCGGAGGCAAGCACCGGATTTTTTGAGGCATATGCCTCTGCCCGGCCAAGAATGATACAGTTTACTACAATCAGCGGGATATAAACACCCAGCGCACTGTACAGGAATGGAATATAAGCCTGCAAAAGCAATTGTACAATCGTTACAAAGGACGCAACGACAACGATAAACGCCGGAATACGCACTTTATCCGGAATAATATTCCGCAGTGCCGAAATCAGCATATTCGATAAAATCAATACAACGGTAGTAGACAATCCCATACCAAGTCCATTGATGGCAGAAGATGTAACTGCCAGTGTCGGACACATACCCAGCATCATGACGAAGGTAGGGTTTTCTTTAATGATACCGTTATGAAGACGTTCTGTATATTTGTTCATTAATTAGCCCCCCTTACTGTTTCATCATAAAAGAGTATACCTTTCACAGCCCGGGTAATTGCTCTGGACGTAACCGTAGCTCCGGACAATGCCTGAACCTGTGAATCAGTTGCCTCATTTTTATTATACATTTCATCACTTGTGTTGGAAGGCAGTACCTTTCCGGCAAAACCATCCTGCCACTCTTTATTTTCACAATTAGCACCAAGTCCGGCTGTCTCACTTTCGGAAGTAATCGAAATACCGGTAATCGTACCCTCTGCGTCTACGCCAAGGGCAAAGCCAATCGAACCGCCATAACCTTTTGTGGCATCTGCAAGATAAACATGACCATTGTTTCCGGTGGCATGAACCTCAGAAATCTCCACATAGTTGCTGAGAGAATCTCCTCCGGTAATCTCATTGCCGGACAAGTCGTGGCTTTCCAGATAGGTCAGTGCCGCAGAAACTGCGTCAGCGTCCGAATCCTGCACCGTATCCCCATCGGCAACTACCGCTGCACAAGCCTCATTATTTGCCTTTGTCTGGGCGTCCTCAATCGGCTGTTTCGTAACGGCATACACACCAGCCAGTACGGCTCCCAGAATCAATGTAATCAGGCAGAGAATAATGGCATCTTTCACCATACTACTTTTCTTTTCATTCATTTGCCGCACCCTCCTTTCCAAATGCTTTTGGAACTGTAAAGCGCTCAATCAAAGGTACACACAGGTTGCCAATGATAATAGCAAAGGATACACCCTCCGCAGACTCACCGCAGAAACGGAAAAGTCCGGTCAGAAGACCAAGGAGAATTCCAAAGATGATTTTTCCTTTTGGCGTAATCGGACTGGTGACATAATCGGTAGCCATAAAGAACGCACCAAGCAACAGACCACCACCACACAGTTCATATACCAGTGGATAAAAATTCAAGTTTCCGTCACAGGCTGCTGCTGCATAAATCAAATTGAATACAGCAAAAGTAACTATGTAAGTAACCGGAATCTTCCAGTCAATCACCTTGCGAACAAGTAAATAGGCTGCACCAATCAAAATGGCAAGTGCGGAAGTTTCACCAATCGTTCCGCCTGTCGTTCCAAGGAACATTTTTGCCAAATCCGGAAGACTTGATGCGGTTCCCTCTGCCACCTCTTTCACCTGCATAAGCGGAGTCGCTCCGGAAATACCGTCTACTGCCTGAGCACCGCCCCAGATGGCATTTCCTTTATCAATCAGGAATGAAGTCATGGAACCGCTAAACGACAACATCAAAAAACATCTGCCTGCCAGTGCCGGGTTCATGAAGTTCTGTCCCAAACCGCCAAACATCTGCTTGGCAATAATAATGGCAAACACGCCGCCCAGCACACACATCCACAACGGCAGCGTCGCCGGCATGTTCAAAGCCAGCAGAAGTCCGGTAAGAAGCGCACTGTAATCGCCCACCGTAATGGGTTGTTTCATACATCTCTGCCAGATATACTCTGACAAAACACACGTTACACACGTTGCTAAAATAACTAATAATGCTCTCACGCCAAAATTATAAATACCAACTAATGTCGTCGGAATCAGCGCAATCACAACATCTCTCATGATGGACTTTGTAGAAGAATTGTCCCGCACATGAGGAGATGAAGATAC
>CAZFHT010000132.1:0-5099 GCA_964518785.1 uncultured Eubacterium sp. | reverse complement strand
CAGCAGACAAGATTAGTCTTAGTGAAACTGACATTACGATGCAGGTGGGAGAGAGTCATTCTATTTTGGTAGATTACAGTCCGATTAATACAACGGCTGAATTGACATGGACACCGACAGGAAATGACGCAGCCAGTGTTACCATTTCATATGATGAAGATAGAAAGATTGCAACAATAAACGGAAAAGCTCCTGGCGTTGTTTATGTAAATATATCATCACCTCAGACGGGAATCGATTCGATTAAAGTTACCGTCAAGCAGCCTGCCACAGCGATTGCACTGTCACCGAAATCTTTGATTGTGAAAACCGGAGACACAGCACAGTTGACAGCAACATTGACGCCGGCAAATTCTACCGATACCCTGACGTGGACCAGTATTAACACAGGTGTGGCAAGTGTAGATAAGGACGGGGTGGTTACCGGAGTGAAAGAGGGAACGACTTTCGTTCGGGTTCAGTCCTACAACGGAACGGTTGCCGGACCGACAGAGATTGTGCAGGTTACGGTTCAGGATGGTTTGAAGGGTGTTTCACTGGACTCTATTGCTAAAACAGTGAAAGTGGGTGAATCCATTGACTTGACACCGATTTTTAATCCGGCGACGGCATATGATAAAACCATGACTTGGACTTCATCCGATTCCAGTATTGCCACAGTGGCAGCATCCGGTGAGTCGGATGCTAAAGTTACCGGTGTTAAGCCGGGTGTAGCATTGATAACAGGAACATCTACTGATGGTGGTTATACGGTGTCCTGCCTTGTTACGGTAGAGGCGGCAGTAAAGACGACCACAGAAACGAAGGTTACGGTCTCTCCTACTACCAAATATCTTGCGGTAGGTAAAACTTGTGTAATTACTGCGACCGTGACCGGTTCATTAAATAAAAAGGTAAAATGGAGCAGCAGCAAGAAGAAAGTTGCCACTGTTACCTCCGGTGGAAAAGTAAAGGCGAAAAAAATAGGTACTACTTATATCAAAGCTACGGCAAAGGACGGAAGTGGTGCTTTTGCCAGATGTAAAGTAAGAGTTGTCCGCAAAGCAAAAAAACTGAAACTGAATAAGTATTCGGCAAAAATGCTTGTGGGCGGTACGATGAAATTAAAGGCTACGATAAAGCCGAAAAATGCAACGGTTAAATCAGTTAAATGGACGACTAATAATAAGGCAGTAGCAACCGTCAGCAGTAACGGACGTGTCCTTGCCCTGTCGGAAGGTATGGTTAAAATTACGGCGACAACGAAGGATGGCTCGAAGAAGAAAGCAACTTGTCTTATCGTTGTCAGTGAGCCGGTAGATGCTACCGGAGTAACGGTGGAGAACAGTTCCATCATTCTGGCAAAAGGAAGGTCTGCTCAGTCCGGTATTGTTGCGGCACCTGCCAATACAACGACATCCATCCGTTACTATTCGGATAACCCGGCTGTGGCTACCGTAGATTCTCATGGGAAAATAACGTCCAAGGCGGTCGGTCAGGCGACGATTTACGGTGAGACGTCCAATGGTTTAAGTGGATATGTAGAGGTTCAGGTTGTGGATCTGAACCGAAAAGGTATTGTTATGCGGCAGTATGACACCGAGCAGCTACAGGTCAATGATATCAGCACAGGTGTCACATGGTATTCAAAAAATATAAACATTGCTACGGTGACCAGTAGCGGTCTTGTAACCGGAAGGAAAAAGGGAACCACAACAATCTATGCGGTTGTCAATGGGGTTAAGCTGGGGTGCCGGGTTAAAATAAAGAAAATCAAATAGGGGGAGAATATTTGTTAGTAAATTTACATGTAAAGAATTTTGCCATCATTGATGAAGTGGATGTGGACTTTGGGGACCACCTGAATATTATGACAGGGGAAACCGGTGCCGGTAAATCCATTCTGGTCGGTTCAATCAGCATTGTACTGGGGGCGAGAGTATCGCCAGAGATGATTGGCAAACATGGTGATTATGCCATGGTGGAGGCTGTGTTCCAGATTGAAAGTAAGGCAATCTTGGAGAAGATTCGTGAGCTGGACATTGAACCGGAGGAAAATCAGTTGGTTATTTCCCGGAAAATCACAGCAAACCGAAGTGTAAATAAGATTAACGGAGAGAGTGTGCCGGTCAGTACCATTCGTAAGCTGGCTCCTCTTTGCATTGATATTCATGGACAGCATGAGCATCAGTCTCTTTTGAATATGGAACGTCATAAGGAGATTGTGGACGAGTACGGCGGGGAGGAGTGTTCCCGGTTAAAAGAAGAGATAGCGGCGTTGTTCCATCAGTATACAAAGCAGAAAAAAGAGCTGGCGGAGAACGATATGTCTGCCGAGGAACGGACAAGGCAGCTAAGCTTTTGGCAATACGAAAAAAATGAGATTGAGTCTGTGGCACTGCGTCAGGGGGAAATGGAGGAACTGGAAGAAGAATACCGTCATGCCTCCAATGCCGGAAATATTGTGGAAACGCTCAGTGAAGTACACAGGCTCAGCACAGAGACGGCGGCAAATGCGGTCAGTCATGGTCTTCGCCGTTTACAGGAGATTCGTTCTCTGGATTCTTCTCTGGACGCTTTTGCGGAGGAACTGCTGCAGATTGAAGATCTCTTGGGAGATTTTAACCGGGAAGTGTCCGGCTATATGACAGATTTTACCTTTGATGAAGGAGAACTGGTGGAGATGGAGAGGCGTCTTGACTGTATTCATACGTTGCAGAGTAAATATGGCGACACCTATGAGGACATTATGGGACACCTTCAGACCGTCGAGGAGAAACTCGATAAATATGCAGATTTTGAGGCTTATCAGAAAAAGCAGAAGGAAGAATTTGAGAAAATCTCCCGTCAGCTTGCCAAAAAGTGTGAAGTTCTCAGTTCATACCGAAAGAAGACAGCGGAGAATTTGGAACGGCAGATTTCTTCTGCTTTGCAGGATTTGAATTTTGCTCATGTGGATTTTGCCATTGAGGTGAAGGAACGAGAAAACTTTGGGGCAGATGGAAAAGATGAGGTTGAATTTATGATTGCCACGAATCCGGGCGAGCCGAGGAGAAGTCTTGGCAAAGTGGCGTCCGGTGGTGAACTTTCCCGCATTATGCTGGCGATTAAGTCTGTGTTTGCAGACAGTGACGACATTGAAACTTTGATTTTTGATGAGATTGATACGGGAATCAGTGGAAGAACCGCACAGAAAGTGTCGGAGAAAATGAGCCTGCTGGGGGTGAAACACCAGATTATTTGTATTACCCATCTGGCACAGATTGCGGCGATGGCAGACAAGCATTTTGTCATTGAAAAAGAAGTGACAGAAGATACCTCCTCCACGAGAATCCGCCCGATGAACCGTCAGGAAACAGAGGAGGAGCTGGCGAGGCTCCTTGGCGGTGTGGAAATTACCGACGCTGTCCGGGAAAATGCCAGAGAAATGAAAGAGATGGCAGACGGTTTGAAACAGTATAAATAAAAAAAAGAAAGCCATACTAAGATAGAGTTTTGGAAGGATTCAGAACTCTATCTTTTTTTTGAGGTGATGGTATGGCTCGCAAGTGGCGTAGTGTTTTAATTTGTTTTTTATTGATTGATTTATGTGTGATAGGTTATCTTGTTTACCGCTATATGGATAAAATTCCGAATCAACTGTATGCCATCGTGGGAGAGTCGGAAAATGTTGACCTCCCTCTTGGCTTGTCTACAGGAGAGTCCAGAGAAGTTTTGCAGGTGACAAATAAGGACAGTGGATTTTCCATGGTATCAGAAAAAACCGGGGAGTACCAGATTCCGATTCGTCTGTTTGGCGTCTTTCAGGTAAAGAAGGTGGACGTAAAGGTACTGGAAAAGACAAAACTAGCTCCCAGCGGGGAACCTATCGGCATTTATGTCGCCACAAACGGACTGCTTGTACTGGACACAGCGGAAATCCAAGGTGCAGACGGACTTACCTACGCACCGGGAGAGAATATTTTGAAAACAGGAGATTACATCCTCAAATGGAATCATCAGTCCATCTCCACCATTGAAAAGTTGAATCAAGCGGTGCAAAAGACCGGAAACAAAAAAGCTACGGTGACGATTCGCCGGGAGGAGGAAGAACTGGAGGTGGCGGTTCGCCCTGTTCTTGCCTCGGACCAGACTTATAAAATCGGTACGTGGGTGAGAGAAGATACGCAGGGAATCGGCACCTTGACCTATGTGACGGAAGATGGCTCTTTCGGCACGCTCGGACATGGAATAACGGATGCGGACACCGGGAATCTGCTGGATTTGCAGGATGGCGAATTGTATCAGACGAAAATTATGAGTGTGATTAAAGGAACCAGTGGTGAGCCGGGAGAACTTCAGGGATATATCAATATGGTGGCGAAAAACCAGATAGGTGCGATTGAAAAAAATACACCGTTAGGCGTATTTGGAACGATGAAAAATGGGCTGGATAAGAGCTATTATGACGAATTTCTCCCGGTGGGCATGAAACAGGAGATAAAAAAAGGAAAAGCGTATCTTTATTCTAAATTGGCAGGAGAGGCGAGAAAGTATGAAATAAATATTGAAAGCATTGACATCAACAGCACAAATAATAAAAGCATGGTGATTCGGATTACTGACCAACGGCTGCTGTCCCGAACCGGAGGGATTGTGCAGGGGATGAGCGGCACCCCGATTTTGCAGAATGGGAAGATTATCGGGGCGGTGACGCACGTGCTGGTCGATGATCCGACGAGAGGGTACGGGGTGTTTATTGAGAATATGCTGGGGGCGTGAATTAAATTACAGCAAGTTTGTCATTTATAATTCTAAAGATAAGATGCAGTGTTTGGATAATTTACCTCAAAGGTAAATTATCCTATTGACACTTTGAATGATTCATGTTATCCTAAATTTACCTGAAGGGTAAATTAAAAAAAGAGGTGAAGGATTGGACATTACGTACAAAAATAACAAGATTCAGAAGGCTTGTACGGATGCCAAAGTTGCTGATAGAACCTATGGGAATGAGATGTCTGAAAAAATACAAATGCGAATAGATGAAATATCGGCTGCAGAGACTGTGGAGGAGATGATGGAATATCACATTGGCAGATGCCATCCATTAGCAAATAATCGTAAAGGACAATATGCAG
>CAZFHT010000131.1:0-5122 GCA_964518785.1 uncultured Eubacterium sp. | reverse complement strand
GGAACAATGTTGGCATGGTGTTCCAGCAGCGAAACAATGATTTCATCTCCCGGCTGCAGTATGGGTTTCACATAGGCATTTGCCACAAGGTTAATCCCCTCTGTGGTACCTCTCACAAATACAATCTCATCCGCTGAGGGTGCTCCGATAAATCGCCTTACAATCTCTCTGGCATTTTCGTAGGCATCCGTTGATTTGGCAGCAAGGGTATGTGCCCCGCGATGAACATTGGAATTTTCATGCTCGTAGTAATATTTCAGCCGGTCTATTACTACGCTGGGACGCTGGGTGGTAGCTCCATTGTCAAGCCAAACAAGGGGATTTCCATTGATTTTTTCTGAGAGAATAGGAAAATCTCCCCGAATCTGAGAAAGCGTTTTACTGCCGATAACGATGGAATCATTTCCGGAGATTCCGGTTGTCCCTTGAGATTCCTTTGCAGGCACATTGTTTTCGTCCATAGATGTAGGAGCAACAATACGCCGGTCATTTTCGGCAGCTTGAGTTTGGGAAAGCACCGAAGGAGCATAGGAAGTGTTTTCCTCCCTAACTGCCTCCCCAAAAGGATGTTCCCAGTCAAAGGATTCCATCTTGCCTGCTGCCTGTTCCGGCACTGCACCGGGTATGTATTCCTCTTCCGCAGGAGCAGCCGGAATCACATGGGAATTAATCGTAGTCATAATACTCACCTACCTCTACATCCTCTAACACTGCAATGGCATCATCGGCTAAAATTGCTGCTGAGCAGTATAAAGATAAGAGATAGGAGGCAACTCCTTTGTCGTCAATTCCGCGGAATCTTACAGACAAACCTCTGGAATGCTCATTTTTCAGTCCGGCTTGGAATAAACCGATAACACCTCTCTTTGCCTCTCCGGTACGAATGAGCAAAATATTCGTTTTACCACTCTGGGACTTAGGATTTTTCAAACCGTCTACCAACAGTTTGTCTGTCGGAATAATAGGAATCCCTCTCCATGTAAGGAATGTGCCTCCGGCAATGTTTACGGTAACCGGCGGAACGCCGCGTTTGGTACATTCTCTCTCAAAGGCTGCGATGGCTCTTGGGTGTGCGAGAAAGAAAGAAGGCTCCTTCCATACCTTCGTAATCAGCTCATCCAAATCGTCCGGTGTAGGAGCGCCGTTTCTTGGAAAAATCCTTTGGGAATCCGGCACATTTTTTAACAGACCGTAATCATCGTTATTGATGAGCTGGCTTTCCTGCTTTTCACGCAACGATTCGATGGCAAGTTCCAACTGTTCCTGAACCTGATTATATGGCGCACTATAGACATCTTCGATGACCGTATTAACATTGATAATCGTGGAAATGGAATTGAGCCTGTACTCTCTTGGCTCTGTCTCATACTCTACATATCCGTCAGGAATAATATCAGATTTTTTGGTCTGGGAGCATAAAACATCAAGAGGTGTCTCGCCCTCTACAACCTTATTCACTCTGTAAATTCCTGTCTCAAGACCTTTAAACTCCAAAAATCTTGTGAGCCACTTGGGCGTCAACGCTCCGTACTGTGGCTTTGTTTTTGTTACGTTTGCGAGATTATATGCTGCCTGTACCCCTAGTGCATTAATCCCTTGTGTCTTGGTTTCTGTCTCTTTTGACATAAACTAATCCTCCATTTCATTTTATTTATAGCAACCGGATAAAATATCCGGAAACTGACTGGATAATTTTTTCGCAGCTAAATGGCTAAATGATGTAATACCATTCTTCACTGCGTACAATGTCTTCTTTTTTATGTTTGTTTTTGCCTTCGATATATTCCAATTCTTGGTTTTTAATGCTCACTCTGGTATTGGCGGGAATGGAGCTGACGATAAACGCATTGCCCCCAATTACAGCATTTTTCCCGATGACCGTCTCGCCTCCCAGAACGGAAACACCGGAATATATCACTACATTATCCTCTATGGTTGGATGACGTTTCACTCCGGACAGCTTTTGCCCGCCGCTTGTGGACAATGCACCCAGCGTCACGCCTTGATAGATTTTCACATGATTACCTATGACGGTAGTGCTGCCTATTACAATCCCTGTGCCATGGTCCATAAAAAAATACTTGCCGATTGTGGCTCCGGGATGAATATCAATTCCTGTTTCAGAATGAGCATATTCTGTCATTAAACGGGGAACTACCGGAACATTAAGAAGATACAATTCGTGTGCCAGTCTGTTCACGGTAGAAGCCATCAGCCCCGGATATGCCAGTATAATCTCCTCATAGCACTCCGCAGCCGGATCTCCGTCATATGCAGCCAATATATCCGTCTCTACATATTCTCTGATTTTAGGAAGTTTTAAGAAAAATTCTCTACAGATACGTCGGCTCTCCTCCTGCCTTGTCTCCTCTGTCATGGTATCCCGAAGACGACAATAATTAAGACCGAGATATACCTGTTTATTAAGATGATAGAAAATATCTTCTATCTGAGTAGCAAAAAGATTTTTCGGATTGTATATTTTATATCCCTTATTCCGAAAATATCCTGGAAATACGATTTGCAACAAATCGTAGGTTAGCTTTCTTACCGCTGATTTGTTTGGTTTGTTAGTCATTTCGATTCTGTCAATAACTTTATCTTTGCTATAGTCATCAAAAATCAAATCTATGAGTTCTTCTACTTGCTGTGCGTTTTTCTCCATGGTGTACCTCCCTCAAGTTTGATATATTTTGTTGGTTGTTTTCTCCAAAACACACACCACGCCAATTATACAAATCCTATAACCATCCTCCTTCGTTAGCATAAATAATATCCTTTGCCGCCTCTATGCCGCCTTTTAGGTTATACAGCGGACCTTTGTATCCTGCTTCACGAAGAGTCTGGATTGCCAAGATACTCCGTTTTCCCTCTCTACAGATAATTACGGTATCCTGCTCCGGATTTAACTCCTTTTGTCTGCGGGCCAGTTGTCCGATAGGGATGACGACTGCCTGAGGAAATCGGATAATGGAACGCTCATGGGGTTCTCTCACATCAATAATGGTAATCGCCTCACCCTGTTCAATGCGGTTAATTAATTCCTCTGCCTCAATCCCCTCCACAGGAATTTCCTCCGGCTGCTGTTTCAGACCACAAAATTCTGAATAATCAAAGTTTTCCACCTGAGTGATAATGGGATTATCTCCGCAGACAGGACAGGAACTGTTTCGCATCACCTTTACCTTGCGGATTTCATTGTTCCATGTGTCCACTACAAGCATTTTTCCCCGAAGAATGTCCCCTCCGCCGATTAAAAGCTTTAACACCTCGCTTGCCTGAAAGCTGCCAATCACTCCCGGCAGTGTCGCCATAATCCCCGCAGAGACGCAGCTTGGAATCAAGCCCGCCGGAGGCGGAGAAGGAAACTGGCAGCGAAGACAGGGAGCATTTGCACCAAAGACAGAGACATACCCCTCGTACTGATAAATAGCTCCGTACACCAATGGTTTACCCAAAAGGACACAGGCATCATTTAAAAGATATCTGGTGACAAACCCATCGGTAGCATCCACAATCACATCATAGTCAGAAATTATTTCCTCCACATTGTCTGCATCCAGCTTTTCATGGTAAACCTCCACTTTTACGGTGGGATTTATCAGACGTATGCTGTCTTTTGCAGAGGCGGTCTTAGGTCTGTTTAAATCCCTTTTTCCATGGATAATCTGATTTTGAAGATTCCCCACAGATACCTCATCAAAATCGGCAATCCCCAAGGTTCCCACCCCCGCTGCCGCAAGATATAAAAGTAAGGGAGAGCCAAGACTTCCTGCTCCCGCTACTAAAACTTTTCCTGCTTTTATCTTTTTTTGTCCCTTGACACCAATCTGCCGGAGCAAAAGATGATTGCCATACCTTTCAATTTCTTCGTTATCCAGTTTTACTTCTTTTCTCCGTTCAGTGGAAATAATCTCATCTGCTGCACCGGAGCCTCCGGCAATCACCGGCAGTATAATCAATTCTTTTTCATCCTCCAGCTTTGTGGCAAGATTCTGGTGCTGGCGGATATCCTCATCTCCCACGAAAATATTTATAAATTCATTCAATTCTCCCTCTGGATTAAAAAGAACCTTTGCCAGTTCCGGGTATTGATTTATCAAATCGTGTAAAGCTTCCTCTACGGTTTCTCCCACAACCTCCGCATGGGAACTATGCCCTGTAAAGGAACGCATGGTAGCCATAATGAATACGTCTGTTTTCATGCACTTACCTCCTCGTATACATGCCATACGGTTACACTGGGACACTCCTTGTCTCCAATGATGCTGACTGGATTCGAACCAGCAACTTCAGTTTTGCAAACCTATGCCATTCCAACGGCTACAGCATCCAAGCTTTTCTATATACTATAGAGTGGAATACGTTTTGGGGCAATCTCATTTTTTGAAAACGTTATCCAAGAGCCGTCTCATTTTTGGAAAATTTGAGAATATCTGATAATATTTTCCAAAAACGGGAACTTTTTCTAGCAAATAAAGAGAGGATATTTTCATTATTATTCATTTTGTGAAAACGTTATCTGGAAAAGAATGACAAAATAGGAACTTGTGACATTGACAATAAGAGCACATTTGGATGAATTGGATTATTCCAATCAAGTGCAGCATGACTTTTAAAACGGTATTTTTCACCGGCTGTTTGAGAAAAAATAGAAGATTTAGGAGTATTGTGATACGATGGAGACAGGCGTCAAGCCTGTGAGGAAAGGTGTGATAAGTATGCAGAGGGTTGTTAAAAGTTTGGAAACGGAAGAAAAGCGAAAAATGACTTTCCGAATAGGAAGATTCGTGTTAGAATATGGATGAAAGGTTGGTGAATGATGATGAGCAATAGAGAACAGATTTTACAACTATTAGACAAAGTGCCGGAATATAAATTAGGATATGTGTTGGCTTATATACAAGGAATGACAACCGATGAGGAAGCAGACGATGCTTACTGCGAGAGACTATATCAAGAATATTTGCAAGATGAATCCACAGATAAAGACGAAGAGTATTCCTTGGAAGAATGTAAAAAAGAGTGGGGGATTGCATAATGTATCGCATTGTAATCAAAAAACGTGCAAAGAAGTTTATTGATAAACTCCCTAAGAATGAAAAAATACGAATTGTGGCGG
>CAZFHT010000130.1:0-5158 GCA_964518785.1 uncultured Eubacterium sp. | reverse complement strand
AATCGGTACGAGTGACATATAGGAATAAGCTGCCACGGCAATGGAACCCATCAAACCACTCTGTCCCAGCTTTCCAGCCAGAAAGATTGAAGTAGGGCCATCGGCTCCGCCGATAATGGAGATAGCAGCTGCCGCTTTGCCGTTAAATCCCATGGCAATCGCCATCAGATAGGCAGAAAAAATACCAAACTGTGCTGCCGCCCCTAAAAGGAAACTCTTTGGGTTGGCAATCAGCGGACCAAAATCCGTCATGGCACCAACACCAAGAAAAATCAGAGATGGCAGGATACTCCACTCATCCAGCATAAAGAAATAATGCAGTAATCCGCCCTCCTCAATAATATTCGGATATATGTTTACCAACAGCATGCCAAACGCAATCGGAACTAAAAGCAGCGGTTCATAACCCTTTTTGATTGCCAGATACAAAAAGATAAAGGCAATAACAATCATGACATAACTGCGCCAGTCCATGGAACCATTGAGAAATGCTGTCTGGTGAACAAGATTTTGTAATACTTCCATCTAAATTACCTCCGGTTTCTTATAATGGTTGATTGATTCTTAATCCATAGTAGCTAATACTTGTCCGGATTCAACCATGTCGCCGGCGGCAACATTGATGCTTGCTACCTTGCCATCCTGAGGAGCAACAACTTCGTTTTCCATCTTCATTGCCTCAAGAAGGAGAATTACTTCACCCTTTTTCACATCCTGTCCTGCACTTACTTTCAAAGCCAGAATCTTACCCGGCATTGGTGCAGAAATTTCTACTGAGCCTGCACTTCCACTTGCCGCCGGAGCTGGTGCCGGGGCAGGTGCCGGAGCCGGTGTACTTTCGGTCTTTACCGGAGCCGGCGTCGGTGCTGATGCCGGAGCTGTCTGAGCCCCTGCTCCTTTCTCTTCCACTGTTACATCATATACAGTACCATTTACGGTAATTGAATAACTTTTCATGAATTTATATCCTCCTTCGATAAATTAAAATGTTCGTTTTTTAATAGAACGGATTACCAGCCCCTCCGGTGCAACTGTCACACCGGTCTCCTCGGTCATCTGTGCGGCAATCGCTGCCGCAATCACTGCGATAATCTGTCCGTCATTCCCGGATTCTGAACGCGGCGCGGTATCCTGTGAAACCAAATTTTTATTCTGCTGAGGAATAGAATCCTCTCTCTGTCGGGACGCCACTGCCTCTGCCAGTTCTTTCTTTTGCATCCGATTCAATAAAATCGGGACATACTTCAGTAAATATATAATAAAGGAAATGAGAATCAGCACAGCAAAAACAGTCAGCATGGCGATTGCCGTATGCTCCAGCGCCATTGGAATGGTAACATCGTCAATTGTATTTTCTAACATAATCCGCATCAAATCACCTCATTCCAAACATTTGTAACGCATAAATCAAATGCTTGCGTGTGCTTTCACCATCGATTACATTGTCTACATATCCTCTTGCGGCAGCCGCACCGGCTCCGGACTGGAGAGCGTCAAACTCTTTCTCTTTTTCCGCACTGTCCGCAGCACCTTCATACATAATCTTCGCCGCCACTTTGGCGTCCATAACTCCGACCTTTGCGGTGTCAAGAGCAAGCACCAGATCCGCACCGATATGCTTGGAATTCATAGCCACGTAAGCACTTCCGTAAGCCTCTCCGGTAATCAGGTTAATCTTTGGCACATCCGCACTGGCAAAAGCATATGTCATATCGGCAACTGCCTGAGCAATCGTCTTTTCCTCATCCATTGAGGAGGCATAAGCCTTCGCATTTGTCAAGGTAATAATCGGAATATCAAAGGAATCACAGAAGTAGATAAACTGCTCTGCTTTCTTACATCCTGCCGTAGACAACACTGCTTCTTCTGCGTTTGCCACCGCACCTACGGTCACGCCTGCCAGTTTCATCAGACCGACAACCATCTCGGTGCCATACTCTGCTTTCAGCTCGATAAACTTCGTATCGTCTGCAATCTGAGTCAGTGCTGCTTTGGCGTCCTTTGCGTATCCGCTGAATCCGGTGAGAACACGATTCAAATCATCGGATGGCTCCTCTACGGCGGATGCTGCGGCATTCGCAGGAAGAATCTGAACTAATTCACGAATCTTGGCAAGTACCTCCTTCTCTGTGTCGCAGAGGATGTCCACATTGCCCGCCTGTGCCTGAAAAGCTGCGGCACTGGAATCTGTCTTCTCAATCCGATTACCATCTATGGCATTTGGTGAATTTACGAATAATCTGCCATTGCCTGTTTCCATAAGGGTAATATCGCTTAGTCGGGTTGAAATTGCCACGCCGCCGCCACAAGAGCCTAATACCGCACTAATCTGGGGAATGACACCGGCAGCTTTTACTTTTGCCATGTAGATGTCACCAAATCCCGCCAGTGCGTCCACCGCCTCCTGCACGCGAATACCGGCACAGTCAATCAGTTCAATGACGGGAGCACCTGCTTTTAACGCCATCTCATACAATGAGACAATCTTCTTTGCATGCATCTCACCAATCGAACCGTTCATCGCTGTTACGTCCTGACTATAGACATACACAAGATTGGAATCAACAACACCGTACCCGGTAATGACACCGTCGGCAGGCACTGTTTTTTCCTGCATATTGAAATCGGTATTACGCTTGGTGACCAATCCGCCGATTTCAACGAAACTGTTTGCATCAACAAGAGACTCAATGCGCTCTCTTGCCGACATTTTAGCTGAGTTACTCATTTACAGTCCTCCAATTTCTTAATTAATCGTTTTATGTAAAACTCTAATTTTATCCAAGTTTAATTGTAACGCTTTTATATTAGATTATCAACCTCTATTTTCTATTTTTCTTTCTCTTTTTTTACTGTTTTTTTTCGCTGTGGTGAATAAAATACGGAGTCTCTTCATAATATATGTTGACTAACATTGTTGACCAATATACGGAGGCTCCCATGAAAGGATTTCGTCTCACCAGCTATGCTCTTTTCGTCCTTCTGACTGCCTTGGGGATTATTCTTCAAACCCCTTCCTTTTCCGACACGACTCCCCGGCAGGCTGCCGTCTCTCTGCCGGAAACAGACATCCAAATCCCCGCCATAACACAGTCTCCCGGAGCGTTATCTCTCACTGCTAAATATGCCTGTCTTATGGACGGTGATTCCTGTCGGGTTCTATACGGAAAGGAGGCAGACCAGCAGGTAGCAATGGCAAGTACGACAAAAATTATGACACTCCTTCTCGCACTGGAATATGGCAAAATGGAGGAAACAGTAACGGCGAGCTCTTATGCCGCCTCCATGCCAAAAGTACACCTCGGTATGAGCAAGGGATACCAGTACCGTCTGGAGGATCTCCTCTATTCGTTAATGCTGGAGTCCCACAATGATACCGCTGTCGCCATTGCGGAGCATATCGGCGGCTCTGTTGAAAACTTCGCTGCTCTTATGAATGCAAAAGCCGAGGAAATCGGACTGACACAAACCCATTTTGTCACCCCGAACGGCCTTGACAACCCGGAGCATTACAGCACTGCCTCGGATATGTGCCGGCTCGCCGCCTACGCCATTCAGAATGAAGATTTTTGTCACATTATTCAGACAAAGACGTACCAGTTTACAACGATTGACGGCAAGCACAGCTACTCGCTGTCCAATAAAGACGCCTTTCTTTCTTATTACGACGGCGCACTCGGAATCAAAACCGGATTTACCGGAAATGCGGGATACTGTTTTGTCGGTGCTGCCCGCCATGGAGAAATCACCCTTACAAGCTGTGTGCTTGCCTGCGGGTGGCCGCCCAATAAAAGTGCTAAGTGGTCGGACACAAAAAATCTCATGGATTATGGATTTTCCAATTACACAATCCTTTCCCTGCCCCTTCAGGATTTAACCCAAGTCCGTATTACTGTCGAGGACGGCAAGGCGGATTTTGTTTCCTGCCGGCAGCCTGATGAAGTAAAAGCCCTTACCGGCTCTTTTGAGCCGCTGCGAATTGTCTACGACATCCCGGAGACACTTATTGCCCCGGTAGACAAAAACACTCCCATCGGCACCGTCTCCTATTACATCGGTGATACCCTCTATGAAAAAGAGGAAATTTTCCCATCAGAAAGCATTGAAAAATCCTGCTTTTCTGATACAATAAGGAATGTATTTTACTTGTGGATGGAATCCTTTGGCGCATAAAAATAAAAAAAGCGCTTTACAAAATGAACTTATCGTGCTATGGTATATCTATAGTATGTAAGGACAAAGGTGTTCTCATTCATGGGAAGACCTTTGTTTTTTTTTACAGTTGCTAAATATTTTGCCGGAATTCCAATCGGCAATGCCGCATGTGCGGCGGAATGGAGGAAAAAATGCAAAAAAATGTTATTGAAGATGTTTTTGGAACGAAAGTTTTCAACGATGATGTTATGCAGGAGTATCTGCCAAAGAAAACTTACGCCTCACTAAAAAGCACCATCGAAAACGGAGAAGAATTGAGTCGTGATGTTGCCAATGTCGTTGCACACGCTATGAAAGAATGGGCATTAAATAACGGAGCCACCCACTACACTCACTGGTTCCAGCCTATGACAGGCGTTACCGCTGAAAAACATGACTCTTTCCTGAGTCCGGATTCCGACGCTCACGCTGTCTTGGAATTTTCCGGAAAAGAGTTAATCAAAGGTGAACCGGACGCCTCCTCATTCCCTTCGGGTGGTCTTCGGGCTACTTTTGAGGCGAGAGGATATACTGCATGGGATTGTACCTCTCCGGCTTTTCTTCGTGAAGATGCCATCGGTACGGTACTTTGCATTCCTACCGCATTTTGTTCGTACACCGGCGAGGCATTGGATAAAAAGACTCCTCTCCTTCGTTCAATGGAGGCTATCAGCAAGCAGGCTGTCCGCATTTTGAAAATGTTTGGTGATGTGGATGTCACCGGTGTTCAGTGTTCCATCGGTGCAGAGCAGGAGTATTTCCTGATTGACCGCGACCAGTACTTACAGCGTGATGACCTGATTTTCACCGGACGTACTTTATTCGGCTCCATGCCGCCAAAAGGTCAGGAGTTGGATGACCACTACTTTGGAAGTATTTGTGAGCGTCAGGCTGCTTTCATGAAAGAATTAAATGAGGAGCTGTGGAAACTTGGTATTCTTTCCAAAACACAGCACAACGAGGT
>CAZFHT010000129.1:0-5173 GCA_964518785.1 uncultured Eubacterium sp. | reverse complement strand
TAATGGCACCCGTATTCAAATCGGCGTCAATCGCCATCTGTTTACCGGGCATGGCGTCCAGTGTAAATCGTGCCGTAACCTCGGATACACGCTCAGAACCTTTATTGATTACAAGGAGCTGCATGATAATCAGAATAAAGAATACAATGGCTCCTACAATCAGATTACCTCCACCGACAAAATTACCAAAGGTACTTACTACGTTACCTGCCTCGCCGTAAAGAAGAATGTTTCTCGTCGAACTTACATTCAGCGAGAGACGAAACAACGTCATAAGCAGCAGTAAAGTAGGAAACGATGACATATCCAACGGCTCTTTTGAAAAAAGAGCATTAAACAAAATCACCATAGACAGTAAAATATTTAAAGCAAAAAGAAGATCCAGCAACAGTAAAGGTACCGGGATAATTAAACATAATATTGGTAAAAGAATAAATGCACCAAGGGCAATATCTGTCTTACGCATGCTGTCTCCTCCTCTCTCTCCATTTGTTTTTTTCAATCGTATTCATCAACTCACCTTACCTTGCAACCCATACACATAAGCAAGAATCTCTGCCACCATCTGATACAGCTCCGGTGGAATCTCATCTCCCAGTTCCACATTGTGATATAACATTCTTGCCAAAGGTTTGTTTTCAACGATTTCAATATGGTTTTCTCTTGCTGTATCTTTAATCTTTTCCGCCAGATAGTCTGCTCCCTTTGCAATGACAACCGGAGCCTCTGCCTGTTCTTTATCATATTTCAAGGCAACCGCCAGATGTGTCGGGTTCGTAATAACCACATCTGCCTCCGGTAAATTCTGCATCATACGGCGTCTTGACGCCTCTTGCATCTTTCTGCGAATCTGACCTTTAATCTGAGGATTTCCCTCTGTATTTTTGTACTCGTCTTTTACCTCCTGCTTTGTCATTTTCATGTCGTCTTTAAATTTCCATCTCTGATATTTTAAGTCAGCAAAGGCAATGACAAGAAAAACAGCAGAAATCTTAAAAGCAATATTTAAAACAGTCTTAACAATCAACTGTAATGCTGCCACAAACCCTAACTGGTATATACTCGTAATCAGTCCCCATTCATCCTTTAGGGAATCATACACGACATAAAACAAAACGCCTATCTTTAATACTGACTTGAGCAGTTCCACCAGCTTATCCTTCGAAAATATTCTCTTAAATCCTTTTATCGGATTTAACTTGGAAGGTTTCGGCTGCAGCGGTTTGGTCGTAATTTTCCATTTAACCTGAACAACATTCACCACAAAGGCACCGAGAACTCCAAGTGCCAGAATCGGCAGCACTGTAATCAAAATCTGCTTCATCCCATACGAAACCAATCCCAGTGCATTGCGCATTTCAAAACCGCCGGAAACAAAATCCGCAATATTGCCAAAATAAAACTGATATATACTATACATTCGATTATACATGAAACCGCCAAACACCTTTAAGCACAGAAAAAGGATAAAAAGCAAAATCGCCGTATTCATATCCTGACTTTTGGCAACCTGACCTTCCTCTCTCGCTTTTTCCAGTTTTTTTGGAGTGGCATCTTCTGTTTTTTCGCCGCCCTCTCCGTCTTTTGCAAAAAACTGCAAATTATATTCTAAAACCATTTCTTCACTCTTTTCTATGGTGTAAATGCCCGTATCACACTGGTAATCACATCTTTTACTTCACTGAAAATAAAGTCTGAAACAGTAGGCAATGTCTGTATCAGCAGCACAAGCAAAATAATTCCAACCAGCACTTTAATCTGTATACCAACAACAAACATATTCATCTGGGGTGCCACCCTTGCCAGCACGCCCAAAACCACATTAATCAGCAACATACAACAAAATACCGGAAGCACAATCCGAAAGGCAATGAGAAAATAATTTCCCATAAAATCAATCATAATATCCTTTAAACTGTTCCGGAATACAGGCTCTCCCACATTGAAATATTGAAAAGAGTCCGTAATCGCACGAATGATGTAGTAATGAAAATCGGTTACTAGCATCATCAGCATAATAAAATAGTTATATATATTACCGGTTACGGTAATTTGCAAATTCGATAAAGGGTCGAACATGGTAGCCATGGACAAGCCCATCTCCATGTCCATAATCTGCCCGGCAAAGTTTACAATGTAAAAGCATATCACACACATAAACCCAAGGATAAGCCCCACCACCAGCTCTTTCAAAATGAGAGCAGAGTACCCAAACATTCCGTTATAAGAAAGCGACACCACCGGCACCGTTTGAATGATAATAACCGTCAGCATAATGCTGATGGCAGCTTTCATTCTGGTAGGAATCGAATTATAACTAAAGAAGGGAGCTGTCATCACAAACCCGGCAACCCGAACGAGCACCAGCAGGTAATATTCCATGCTTTCTATGGTAAATGTAAATGACATCCTATCCTCCTACGTAAGCAGAAAAACTGTTGCATAAATCTGTTAAAAATTCTACGCAGTTATTCATAATCCAATCGCCGCACAGGAGCAACGACAGAAAAATGGCTATCAGCTTAGGGACAAAGGTCAACGTCTGTTCCTGAATGGATGTCACCGTCTGGAAAATACTGATAACCAGACCGACAACCAGTGAGACAAGTAAAAGCGGCATCGCACACTTAAAAATTGTCCAAATCATTTCCTGTGCTATATCCAGTACATCTGCATCGGTCATTCAAACGCCTCCCGTCAGTAAAATGTCTTAACAACTTGTCCAATAACAAGATTCCATCCGTCAGCCAGAACAAAAAGTAAAATTTTGAACGGCATGGAAATTGTCGTCGGCGGCAACATCATCATACCCATGGACATCAGTGTCGACGCCACCACCATATCAATTACAATGAACGGCAGATAAATCAAAAAGCCAATAATAAACGCCGTTCTCAACTCACTAATCATAAAAGCCGGAATCAGCACCACCGTCGGTACATCATCCTCACTGTTAATCTCCACATCATCCGTCTGTTTCTGGATTTGCAGAAACAGCTTAATGTCTTTTCTTCTTGTCTGTTCAAACATAAACGTACGAATCGGTTTCAGCCCGGCATTCAATGCGTCCTCCTGAGTAAGTTCTCCGGCATCGTAAGGCTGAATGCAATCCGTGTTAATCTGAGTAATAACCGGCGACATAATGAACAGTGTCAAAAACAAAGCCAATCCGATTAAAACCTGATTTGGCGGCGTTGTCTGAGTTCCTAACGCAGTACGCAAAAAATGCAGCACCACAATAATTCTTGTAAATGAGGTTACCATAATTACAATGAATGGTGCCAAGGACAATACCGCTAATACAAGAATCATCTTCATGCTGGCAGACAGGCTGCTACTCCCTGCATTACTAGTAATATTAAATTCAAAATCCTCCGGACTGTCAGGGTCTTGGACTTCTCCGGTGGAACTGCCTTCGATTTCGTCTACATTCGCATCGGAGCTGACCGCTGCATAAACCTTTGTACCACAAAAAAAGGTTAATACAAACAGTAGAACTATAAGAACTCCATAGCGAATTACAACCCGACGTTCTTTCCTCTGTCTCCTCATAAATACCAACCTTTTCTATTTTTTCTTTCGATTCTGATAACGCCTGCCAACCCGTTCCAGTAAGTCCTGAAACGGTATTGACTGGTTATCTCTCTGCTCTGTTGTCAAGTCCAACTGTTCCTCCTCCAATGGAGCCAAAAAAGTAATGTTCTCTTTTGAGATACCAATGGAGTAATACTTACTTCCCAACTGCACAATCTGAATATATTTATTCGGGGCAATCTTGAATGTCTCAAGCACCTTAATATTCTTCGTGTGTGTCGGCACAACTCCGGATTTGCCAATCCATTTCGTTATGTAGTAAGTAGCAGCCAAAACAAGAATAAAAACAACAAGTACTGAAATTAATTCCAGAACATTCTGCCAATTCATAATTAACCAATAGCTTTCTTTACTGCTTCCAACACACGGTCTGCCTGAAATGGCTTAACAATGAAATCTTTGGCTCCGGACTGAATGGACTCAATAACCATCGCCTGCTGTCCCATCGCAGAACACATGATGATGGTTGCTCCGGGGTCGGATTCTCTAATCTTTTTCAATGCCTGAATGCCATCCATCTCCGGCATGGTAATGTCCATCATTACAAGATCCGGTTTGGTCTCAGCGTATTTTTCAACCGCTTTCAAACCATTTTCTGCCTCCCCTGCAATTTCATATCCGTTTTTTGTCAAAATATCTTTAATCATGACTCTCATAAAAGCCGCATCATCACAAATCAAAACACTTTTTGCCATTGTAAATCTCCTCCATCTTTATTCTTTGATAATTTCAGTAACTCGGATACCAAAACTTTCTTCGATAACAACAACCTCGCCTTTGGCAACAAACTTACCGTTTACCAAGACATCAATCGGCTCTCCTGCCAACTTATCCAGTTCAATAATCGTTCCCGGTGAGAAATCGAGAATTTCTTTTATTGATTTACTGGTTCTGCCAAGCTCAACCGTAACCTCCAATGGTACATCCATAATCAAATCGATATTTTCCGGAGCAATACCGTTCAGATTCGGTGGCACAGCAAAATTCTGAAACTGTGCCGGCTGTATATTGAGATCCTGTGGAGGCATCGCATACATTTGCTGCGGAAAACCTGCCATCGGTTGCTGCTGCATAGCCATATTGTTTTGCGGCGGCACTTGTGCCGGTGTCGGTTCCGGTTGTGGAGCCGGCTGCGGAGCAGGTTGTGGACTTGCCGCTGCACCCATATCCCCGGAAAGTGCAGAACCGGTATCTTCTTTTGCCGGCTCTTCTGTCCCCAGTGTCGCCCCCATAAACTGCTGATAAATCCGGCGGGCAAATACAACCGGATAGAGTTGCATAATCTGACTGTCCACCAAATCTCCAATTACCATGCGGAAAGATACTTGAACAAAATAACTTTGCCCCATCTCCTTCATCTCATCCGGAAATTCTTCTCCAAAATCCACCCTTGTAGCAGTCGGCGGACTAATATCTACCATGTCATTTATCATGGATGACATGGACGTGGCGGCTGAACCCATCATCTGATTCATCGCCTCACAAATCGCACTGAGATGAAGTTCTCCCAACTCGGCATCTGTGTTTGTGCCATCACCGCCCATCATCAGGTCGGTAATGACTTTGACATCATGTTCTT
>CAZFHT010000128.1:0-5209 GCA_964518785.1 uncultured Eubacterium sp. | reverse complement strand
AGGAAAATACGTACCAAAAGGCGTATACAAGGATATGCCAGATTATAACAGGCTTATACGATGATAATATTTTCCTGTTAAACAGTGGGGAACTTACAGAAGAAGAACAAAAAGCCTATCGGAGAATTACGCCGGACATGGCGGAAACAGATGCCGTATCGGCAATTTGTAATATGTCGAAATACCTCAGCCGGCATTATGGAAAAAAAGTTCTTATTTTGTTAGACGAATACGACACGCCAATGCAGGAGGCATATGTGGGCGGTTTTTGGGATGAATTCACCGGATTTATTCGCAATTTGTTCAATTCCACGTTCAAGACCAATCCGTATTTAGAGAGAGCTGTTATGACGGGGATAACTCGTGTCAGCAAAGAATCAATTTTTTCGGATTTGAATAATCTGGAGGTAGTGACCACCACCTCAGAAGAGTATGAAACAGCCTTTGGTTTTACAGAGTATGAAGTATTCAACTCCATGGACGAGATGGGGATGACGGAAAAGGATGAGGTGAAGAAGTGGTATGACGGTTTTGTGTTTGGCAGGGTGTCAGACATTTACAACCCATGGTCGATATTGAATTATCTGGACAAAAACAAGTTCAGCACCTACTGGGCGAATACCAGCTCAAATGGTCTTGTCGGGAAAATGATTCGTCAGGGAACCCCGAGCATTAAGAAAAAATTTGAAATTCTGATACAGTGCGGGACGATAAAAAGCGAAATTGATGAGCAGATTGTATACAATCAGTTGGATGATAATGAGGATGCCATCTGGAGCCTTTTGCTTGCCAGCGGATATTTAAAAGTAATAAGGGTGGACCGTTGCAAAGAAATTGATGAAGGGGTAACGGAAATATACGAACTTACGCTGACGAATTTGGAAGTGAGAATCATGTTTAAAAACATGATTAAAGGATGGTTCAAAAAAGATGGTTCAAATTACAACGACTTCGTCAAAGCACTCCTTCTCGGTGATAAGAAAGCCATGAACATCTACATGAATCGTGTGGCACAATCGCTGTTCAGCAGTTTCGATACGGGAGTGAAACCTTCGACAAAAGAGCCGGAGCGTTTTTACCATGGTTTTGTGCTTGGATTGATTGTGGATTTGCGGGAACGCTATGTTGTTACGTCCAACCGGGAAAGTGGATTCGGGCGGTATGATGTCATGCTGGAACCACGAAAAAAAGAGGATGATGGAATTATCATTGAATTTAAAGTACATGATTCTGAGGACGAGACAACGTTGGAGGACACCGTAGCCTCCGCCCTTGCTCAAATTAATGAGAAAAACTACGAGCAGATACTAATTGATAAGGGGATTGCGAAGGAGCGTATCCGCAAGTATGGCTTTGCCTTTGAGGGGCAGAACGTGTTAATTGGCTAGTGAGGGCAGTCCCTTTTATTTAGCGGGTTTGCATCCCCTTTTGTCATCAGTAAGAACTTCAGAAGTTCAAAATGTTTTCCAAATTATAACAAAACCTTAATTTTGATTTTAGTTCTTTTTATCTTATGTTGACTTTTTTATAGAAAAAAAGTATAATAATAAACAAATATGTGACGCTTTACTTGCAAGAATTTAGTGAATTTGTCCTGTGTTGTGCCGCACCGGATAGATTCTTGTGTTCCGTCCATGGCGGTCGGGTGTGTTCTTGCGGCAGGGGGAGGCATATTGGGAAAATATTAAATAAAAATGAATTAAAGGAGGAAGTGGAACTATGGTAAAAAGTTTCAAAAAGGGAATGGCGATGGTCCTCGCTGCAGCGATGGTCTTCTCTACCCCGGTAGCTCTTAATAAGACAGTAGTGAAAGCTGACGAATCTTCTGAAACTACCACCGAAACGTCTGATTCACTGGTCAGTTATGAAGAAACACTGACTGGAACTGAGTGGTGGAATGGAATGCAGACAGGAAAAGATTATGCACTGAAGGATGGTGGTTCTTTAACACTGGATGTGGAATTTGCCAAAGGAAATAGTGATGGTTATGGTGCTTTTAGCGTAGAGTTGACAGATGGGAAAACATATATTACGACGGGTTCAGACCAAAATGCGTGGGGTGCAGCAGCAGATACACTTACCGAAGAGGAAAAAACGGCAGCCAATGATGTCAAAGATGTCACGGGGGTAGCGGAAACACCTAACAGCACAATAAAAGAAGGTCGTACATATCGCATTAAGGTATCTCGTGATGGAGAAAACTTTGCGGTAGAGTACACAGATACTGCAACGGGCAAGGTTTACGCATCATACACGGCAAAAAGCGAAAACCTGAAAGCTGCAGAGAGTGTGAATGTTCACATTATGGCTCAGGTTGGTACTTACAATATCAGCCTTCCGGAAGAACTGACTGGAACTGAGTGGTGGACCGGAATGCAGACTGGTAAGGATTATCTATTATCAGGTGATACCGCAACTAAAGAGTTCGATATTGATTTTGTTGAAGGAAATAGTGATGGTTATGGTGCTTTTAGCGTAGAGTTGACAGATGGGAAAACATATATTACGACGGGTTCAGACCAAAATGCGTGGGGTGCAGCAGCAGATACACTTACCGAAGAGGAAAAAACGGCAGCCAATGATGTCAAAGATGTCACGGGAGCAGCGGAAACGCCTAACAGCACAATAAAAGAAGGTCATACATATCGCATTAAGGTATCTCGCAATGCAGAAAACTTCGCGGTAGAGTATACTGATGCTAAAACGGGTAAGGTATATGCTTCATATACAGCGAAAAGCGAGAATTTGAAGGCAGCAACAGATATAAAAGTTCATGTTATGGCTCAGGTTGGTACATATTTAGTGGGTGCACCAAAGGAAATTCTTGCAGGTGAGGAAGATGCATTGATTAAAGATGCAAAAGCTGTTTTGAGTGAAGACGGAAAGAGTATTGAGCTTTCATATGTTCAAGAACTCGGGTTGGATAACGTGTCTATTGACTTGAATGGTGAAAAAATTGCGACAGGTTCCGATGTCACGGTTGGCGAGAATGAAAAAGGTAAGATTGATGTCGCTGGAAATGCTACATACACTTACTCAATAGAGGATGAAGGTGAGTACAAATTTACGATTACGGCGTCGAAGGAGCCAACGACCGGTGATGGCGATGACGATGACGCAGAAGAAACTCGCTATTTGGATGATACAGAAACTGCTGAAATTACAATTGTAAAATCTGGTGACAAATTCTATGAACTTGTTGACGAAGGCTTGATTACTGAGGATATTGCTGTTTCTGAAAATGATGACGCTTTCTCTATCAGTTGGAAAACTGCTGACGATGCGAAAGCTACTTGCGTTATTAAGGACAAAGATGGCAATGTAAAGGGAACATTGACAGAATCAGGCAGCAAAGTTGAAAAGAAAAATTTGACTGTTAACACAGATTATACAGTAGAACTTGTTGTAACAAAAGGTAATCAGTTGCAGAAAAAAACCACTACATTAAGTTATGTAGCGAAACAGGAAGCAACTACTACCTCCAGATGGAAAAAGATTACCACACAGCCGCTTTTGTTCTGGGAATTTGATAAAGCAGACGAGAATGGCTTGAAGCTTTTTGGAAAGGCAGAAGTAAAAGATGGTGTTCTTAACCTTGGTACGGAAATAAATAAGATTCATGAAAACTATGCACAGCTTCCTAGCCTGACATCTAAAGATTTCAGCAATGGTATGACAGTAACCATGGATGTTAATGTAAAAGGTTGGAATACGAACGATACTAAAGACTGGACGAAGTTCTTTGTATTTGGTAATGGTAATATCGGAGATACGGCACAGAAGACTGGTGATGTAGCTTATGGTTTCACAATCGGATTTAATTCTGTATTGGATGTAGACAGTTGGATTAAGACTGGTTATTATGGTGGCGGTCAGACAGTTACCAATGGTACACAGGTGGATGGTGCTGCACCACTGGGAACAACAGATATGCCTGTTAAATGGGATTGGTATTCTGACTCATCGAAGCAGAATCGATGGGATAATATCACAGTCACTGTCACGAAGGACGAGATGGTAACCTATTACGATGGTGTGAAAGTACAGTCTAACAAAGCAGATTATAGTTGTATTCTTGACGCTATGAAGAAAGCAAGCAATAACTATCTTGGAACTTCTTATTTCAGTGATACGGATTTTGTTGGTTCTATGGATAACTTCGCTATCTATAATAGTGCACTTTCTGCGGATGATGTAAAAACATTGTCATCTGATATTAAAGCAGATACGACACCGGCAAAGACAGATGATACCAATACATCAACTGTTTCATCTCAGAAAAAATCTCTGATGATTAAGAGTGTTTCTGCAAAAGCAGGTGCTAAGAAAGTTTCTGGTGAGTTGAATGTTTCCGGAGCAAAAGTAACGGTAAAAGTTGGTTCTAAGGCTTATAAAGCAGCTAAAGTAAGTGGAAAGAAATTCACTTTCACAGCAAGCAGCAAGCTGAAAATCGGCACAAAAGTTACTGTAAAAGCTACAAAAGACGGTTACTCAACAGCAACCAAGAGCATAACAGTAAAAGGCACGATGAAGTTGTCTGGCGTTAAAGCTAAGAAGAATTCTACTAAAATTACTGGTAAAGTTTCTGTAAAGAAAGCAACCGTAAAAGTTAAAGTAGGAAGTAAGAAATACAAAAAAGCAACCGTTAAAGGTAAGAAATTCACCTTTAAGACTTCAAAATTGAAAAAAGGAACAAAAGTAAAAATTAAGGTAACAAAGAAGAACTACAAGACAGTTACCAAAACAGTTAAAGTGAAATAATCATTAATAATTCGGCACAAATAAATTTCACGGCAAGGGGGCAGTCCGAACGGACTGTCCTCTTGCTTTTTTCTGTGATATACTATATACTGTAGAAAAGAATTGACAGGGACGAGTGTTTTGAAAAGTTAATAGAAATATTTATGTAACGAGAATGTTTTTTGGGGAAGGAAGGTTTTGAACATGGGAAGAACGGTAGCCATCGGAATACAGGATTTTGAAAGCCTGATAAATGGAAATTATTTTTATGTAGATAAAACAAACTTTATAAAGGAGTGGTGGGCAAGCGGAGACAGCGTGACCCTTATTACCCGCCCACGTCGTTTTGGAAAAACACTGAATATGAGTATGCTGGACTGTTTTTTCTCAAACCGCTACGAAAACCGGGGCGACTTGTTCGAGGGGCTGTCCATCTGGGAAGAGGAAAAGTACCGGGAGCTGCAGGGGA
>CAZFHT010000127.1:0-5223 GCA_964518785.1 uncultured Eubacterium sp. | reverse complement strand
AGGTGTGTTATAGTATTCTAGCGATGAATTAGGTCTTTTTTTTATGCCTAAATTTTGACTCTTGTAAAAAAATCACGGAGGTGACGAAATGCGTACTAAGATTACTTTGGAATGTACAGAATGTAAACAGAGAAACTACAATCTGACCAAAGACAAGAAGAACCATCCGGACAGAATGGAAACAAAGAAGTATTGCAGATTTTGTAAGAAACACACATTGCACAAGGAGACAAAGTAATTGTCGGTGTGATGTTTCGGAAAGGATGTGTGTCATATGAGCGAGACAGAAAAGACTTCAAAGAAAGGCTTCTTCGCTGGTTTGAAAAGCGAATTTAAAAGATGCACATGGCCAAAACCAGTGGACCTTGCGAAACAGTCTTCATTGGTAATCGTAGTCTCCCTTGTACTCGGCGTTTTAATCGCCGGGATTGACTGGGTGATTCGATTGGGCTTGCAGGCGATTAACATTGTTTCGTAGGAGGTTGCCATGGCAGAAGAAGCAAAATGGTATGTAGTTCATACTTATTCCGGTTATGAGAATAAGGTAAAAGCAGATATTGAGAAAACGATTGAAAATCGTAATTTGCAGGACCAGATTATGGAGGTCATGATTCCGGTTCAGACAGTTACGGAGGAGAAAAACGGCGATAAGAAACAGGTTCAGAAGAAAATGTTTCCAGCCTATGTCCTCATCAATATGATTATGAATGACCAGACTTGGTATGTTGTGCGAAACACACGAGGCGTGACGGGGTTTGTCGGTCCGGGTTCTAAACCGGTTCCGCTGACAGAAGAAGAAATTACGAATATGGGATTTTTGGCACAGGCCGAGGAATCACCATTTTCTGTCGGAGACCATGTCGTTGTCACAGAGGGAGTATGGCAGGATACCGATGGCGTTGTTCAGGAAGTTCATCCGGCAAAACATATGGCGGTTATCGTCATTGATATGTTCGGACGAGACACACCGGTTGAAATCGATTTCTCTGAATTGAAAGAGCTTTAAAACAGTCAGAAAAATAAGGAGGATTTGAAATGGCTAAGAAAGTCGAAGGATATATCAAATTACAGATTCCTGCGGGAAAAGCGACTCCGGCACCACCGGTTGGTCCGGCACTTGGACAGCATGGAATTAACATTGCTCAGTTCACAAAGGAGTTCAATGCAAAAACTCAGGGACAGGAAGGTATGATTATTCCTGTTGTTATTACTGTTTATGCGGACAGAAGTTTCAGCTTTGTAACGAAAACTCCGCCGGCAGCCGTTCTTTTGAAGAAGGCTTGCAAACTGGATAGTGCATCCGGTGAGCCGAACAGAAAGAAAGTTGCTACGATTTCAAAAGCAGAAGTACAGAAAATTGCTGAGATGAAAATGCCGGATTTGAATGCGGGCAGCGTCGAGGCAGCAATCAGCATGATTGCCGGTACAGCAAGAAGTATGGGAATCGTTGTTGAGGATTAAGATAATCACAAAAGAAACATTGTATTAAGTCAAAATTAAAGCATAAAAGACAAGAACTGATGTCATGTGGACGTTGTGGGAGACATAGCGTTTCAGTTAAATGTTCGTTAATACCACTAGGAGGTTTTTAAAATGAAAAGAGGTAAAAAGTATACAGAGGCCGCAAAGCAGGTTGACCGCGCAACCCTTTATGATGTGGCTGAGGCTGTTGACCTTGTTAAAAAGACAGCAGTTGCAAAATTCGATGAAACCGTAGAAGCACACATTCGTCTTGGTGTAGACGGCCGTCATGCTGACCAGCAGGTACGTGGTGCGGTTGTTCTGCCTCATGGAACTGGTAAAACGGTTCGCGTTTTAGTATTTGCTAAGGGCGATAAAGTAGCAGAGGCAGAGGCAGCCGGAGCAGATTATGTAGGCGGTGAAGAACTGATTCCGAGAATTCAGAATGAAGGATGGTTTGAGTTTGACGTTGTTGTTGCTACTCCGGACATGATGGGCGTTGTTGGTCGTTTGGGACGTGTTCTCGGACCAAAAGGTTTGATGCCAAACCCGAAAGCCGGTACGGTTACAATGGATGTTACAAAAGCTGTCAATGATATTAAAGCTGGTAAGATTGAGTATCGTTTGGATAAAGCAAATATCATTCACTGTCCGGTAGGAAAAGCATCTTTTACAGAAGAGCAGCTTACGGACAACTTCACAACATTGATGGAGGCTATCGTGAAAGCAAAACCATCAAGTGCAAAGGGAACCTATTTGAAGAGCGTAACAATCGCTAGTACAATGGGACCTGGCGTTAAGGTAAATCCTCAGAAATTCGCTTAGGATTTTCTTGACAAAATGTGTGGCGTATGCTACACTGACAAAAGTTTATAACTGCCGTAGACAGCAGGTGCTGGTAAGCCAGCATAAGCATTGCGCCTGCCGAGGAAGATTGTGAATACAATTTTTGTGTGAGAATTTGTTCCCTGTCTGCGAGTATTGCGGACAGGGATTTTTTACAGAGTAACGAATTAAAAAATGCACTGCAAAACAAATGATTTCTCCGGCAGCTTATAAAATAAATAGCATTATGCTAAATTTTATAAGGAGGTAAATATCTCATGGCTAAGGTCGAATTGAAAGCACCAATCGTTGACGAGATTAAGAATTACGTTGCGGACGCCAAAGCAGCAGTACTTGTAGACTACCGCGGACTTACCGTAGAGCAGGATACAAAACTTCGTAGAGAGTTGAGAGAAGCTGGTGTTGTGTACAAAGTATACAAGAACACAATGCTCCATCTTGCTTTCGAAGGTACAGATTATGAACAGCTCGACAAACATTTGGAGGGACCTACGGCAATTGCTTTTGGCATTGAAGATGAAACTGCTCCGGCAAGAGTTCTTAATGATTTTGCAAAACAGGCAGAGGCACTTCAGTTTAAAGCTGCTGTTGTAGATGGAACTTACTATGATGAGGCAGGAATCAAAGTTCTTGCTACGATTCCATCAAAGGATGTTCTTATTTCCAAATTGCTTGGCAGTTTGCAGTCACCAATTACAAACTTTGCCCGTGTGGTTAAGCAAATCGCTGAAAAAGATGGCGAGACGGCTGCACCAGAGGCAGAGCCGGCAGCAGAATAATCGTATTTTGATGTCATTGGTTATATCGTGAAAGATGGGATATCTTCTGCGGTATGGATTAAGGAAAAGTCCGGTTCGCCCGGCGAAGATTAAATTAAAATGGAGGAAATTAAAATGACGACACAGGAATTTATCGACGCTATCAAAGAGATGAGCGTAATGGAATTAAATGAGTTAGTAAAGGCTTGTGAGGAAGAGTTCGGCGTATCCGCAGCAGCAGGCGTAGTAGTTGCAGCAGCAGGCGGAGACGGTGCTGGCGCAGCAGAAGAGAAAGATGAGTTTGATGTAGAGCTGACAGAAGTTGGCGGCGCTAAAGTTAAGGTTATCAAGGTTGTTCGTGAAGTAACTGGTCTTGGCTTGAAGGAAGCAAAGGAAGTTGTAGACGGAGCTCCTAAGATTGTTAAAGAGGGTGCCAGCAAAGAAGAGGCTAATGAGATTAAAGAGAAACTCGAGGCTGAGGGCGCTAAGGTAACATTGAAGTAATTTGCGATTGCAGGTGAATAAATAAAAAAGAAATCCAATCGATTCGAAACGGAAACGCTGCGCGTTAAAGTTTCTCACTGATTGGATTTCTTTTTTTATTTAACTTCTGCAATGGGGGGCAAATTGCGATTTGTGAGAGAGGGGGGGAGGCATGTGATTTGTTCCGTTTTTGGTGCTCTTGGTTGTTGCTATTCGCAAATGTCGGTGGTTTCTGTTCCACAGATATATAAAGATTCGTATCTTACGTGCAAGCAAGACGAACGGAATTTAATATTTTTATATACTGTGAATAGCAACTATTTCAAAAAAACAAAATTTCCCCTTGACAATGCAAGAAAAAAATGGTAACATGGAAAATGCACTATTGTGGTATGGTAGGCGCATTAGCCCTACACAATTAAGATAATACCACAGTTTTGTAGAAAAAACAAGGAGTGAAATCATCAATGGAGAAAAACAGAATACGTCCTGTCCATGTGGGCAAAGGCGTGAGAATGAGTTACTCGAAGCAAAAAGAAGTATTGGAAATGCCTAACCTGATTGCGGTTCAGACAGATTCATAAAAATGGTTTTTGGAAGAAGGTTTAAATGAAGTTTTTCATGATATTTCCCCGATTTCTGATTACAATGGTAATCTCAGCCTTGAATTCGTAAGTTTCGAGCTGTGCATGGATGATGTGAAATATTCGATAGAAGCGTGTAAAGAACGAGATGCGACATATGCCGCTCCGTTGAAAGTAAAAGTAAGACTGCACAACAAAGAAACAGAAGAAATCAGCGAGCATGATATATTCATGGGTGATTTGCCGCTTATGACAGCGACAGGTACGTTTGTCATCAATGGTGCAGAGCGTGTTATCGTAAGTCAGCTGGTGCGTTCTCCCGGCATTTACTATGGAATTGCTCACGACAAGATTGGTAAAGAACTGTTTTCTTCTACCGTGATTCCGAACCGTGGTGCATGGCTTGAGTACGAGACGGACTCAAACGATATTTTCTATGTGCGTGTTGACCGAAATCGAAAAGTGCCGATTACGGTTTTGATTCGTGCCCTCGGTGTGGGAACAAATCAGGAAATTCTGGATTTGTTCGGTGAAGAGCCAAAGATTATGGCAAGCTTTTCCAAGGATGCGTCCGAAAATTATCAGGATGGTCTTTTGGAACTCTATAAAAAACTCCGTCCGGGTGAGCCGTTGTCCGTAGATAGTGCGGAAAGCTTGATTAACAGTATGTTTTTCGACGTGAGACGGTATGACCTCGCCAAAGTAGGACGTTACAAATTTAATAAAAAACTCGCATTCCGCAACCGCATTACAGGATTTACTCTTGCGGAAGATGTGGTAGATGTGACGACGGGTGAAGTCGTGGCAGAAGCGGGAACCGTCATTTCCGAGGAAAAAGCGATTGAGATTCAGAACACAGCCGTTCCGTATGTGATGATTCAGACGGAAGAGCGTGTTGTGAAAGTACTCTCTAATATGATGGTTGATTTACATTCCTTTTTGCCGAATGCAGATAAAAAAGCACTCGGTGTCACAGAGGAAGTGTACTATCCGGTTTTGAAGGATATTTTAGAGGAATATTCCTCCGATGAAGAAAGATACGAAGCAATCAAAAAGAACATAGCGGATTTGATACCGAAACATATTACAAA
>CAZFHT010000126.1:0-5253 GCA_964518785.1 uncultured Eubacterium sp. | reverse complement strand
TGAAATGTGTAGAAGCAGGATTCTCTTCCATTATGTTCGATGGTTCTCATTATCCAATCGAAGAAAACGTTGCAAAGACAAAAGAACTGGTTGCTATCTGCAAAGAAAAGGGAATGTCCATTGAGGCAGAAGTAGGTTCGATTGGCGGAGAAGAAGACGGTGTTGTCGGAGCCGGAGAATGTGCAGACCCGGATGAGTGCAAAATGATTGCCGATTTGGGCGTTACCATGCTGGCAGCAGGAATTGGAAACATTCATGGAAAATATCCGGAAAACTGGGCAGGACTTAGCTTTGAAACACTGGACGCAGTGCAGCAGAAGACCGGTACAATGCCGCTTGTACTTCATGGCGGTACGGGAATTCCGGCAGACATGATTCAGAAAGCGATTTCACTTGGCGTATCCAAGATTAACGTAAATACCGAGTGCCAGCTTTCCTTCCAGGAGGCAACTCGCAAATACATTGAGGCAGGCAAAGATTTGGAGGGCAAAGGCTTTGACCCTCGTAAACTTCTTGCTCCGGGTACCGAGGCGATTAAAGCGACGGTTAAAGAAAAAATGGAATTATTTGGTTCTGTTGGAAAAGCATGATTTCAGCAAAATGACAGAATAATATTTGCTTAATCAGACATACTACCTCATGAAGGCTTTAAGAACAGTGCCGGAAGGCGCGCGGGAGAAATCCCGTATTTAATTAGGAGGTAGTCTATCATGGCAAGAAATTTTGTGGATGAGTACAATGAGACAAATTGTAATTCTTCTAACAACAGCAAAAACAGCAGTAAGAACAGCAGCAAAAACAGTGCGGGCAATGTTGCTAACAGCACTGGAAAAAATGCAACGAAAAACAGCAGTAAAAATTCCAGCAATGCCACAGATTGTGACTAATGCAGGTAAAAATGTGCGTCAGGGAGCCGGTTCTTTTTGGACCGGCTCTTTTACGTGGTGAGCTTTATGTCATTTGCCGCTGAACCGTTCTCTTTTTTCGGCATACACTGGAAGAAAAAGAACAGTTCAGCAGGTGAAATATGAATACGGAAATCATAACGTGGGCGCAACTGCCGCAATATATACGAGACACCCAGACGCAAATAATTGATTTGAGGGATGAAGATGCCTATGCCAAAGGACACGTGACAGGGGCGTGGAACATCCGCTATGAGGATTTGGACAAATACAGAAGACGGTTTCAGCAATATGACCGAGTGGTTTTGTACTGTGACCATGGCTCTCACAGTTTGATGGCAGCAAAACAATTGGCACGAAAGGGAATCCATGCGGTTAGTATACTGGGCGGTTATGAGGCGGCAAAGAAAAACACATAGTATAATATGGACAGTGACCTCTGTTTGGGCGGAAAGAAGATTCGTTGACTATCGACATTGGCTGTGGTAAGATGAATAAAAAGTTGAAGGAAGAGATTGAAGGAAACATGGAACGTTACGAATTGATTGCTCCCTGTCATTTTGGCATGGAGGTAGTGTTGAAAAGAGAAATTGCAGATTTGGGTTATGAAATATCTTCTGTGGACAATGGTAAAGTTACTTTTGTGGGAGATGAGACAGCGATTCCGAGGGCGAATTTATTTTTGCGTACGACAGAGAGAATTTTGTTAAAGGTGGCGAGCTTTCAGGCGAAAACCTTTGATGAATTGTTTGAGGCAGTGAAGGCAGTTCCTTGGGAGGATTATATTCCGGAGAACGGAAAATTCTGGGTGACAAAAGCAAATTCGGTCAGCAGTAAATTATTTAGTCCTACCGACATTCAGAAAATAGTAAAAAAAGCTATGGTGGAGAGGCTGAAGGGAAGGTATCATACCGACTGGTTTGCGGAGACGGGAGAGGCTTATCCGCTTCGTATCAGCATTGTGAAGGATGTAGTTACCATTGGTATCGATACGACGGGAGAATCCCTTCATAAAAGGGGCTATCGGAAGTTTACGGCTCCGGCTCCGGTGACAGAGACGCTGGCGGCGGCAATCCTTCTTTTGTCGCCATGGCGGGCTGACCGGGTATTGGTGGACCCTTTTTGCGGCAGCGGCACCATTCCGATTGAGGCGGCAATGATAGCCATGGACATGGCGCCGGGACTGGAACGGGAATTTACAGCGGAAACATGGAAAAATCTAATTCCGAAGAAGGCGTGGTATCAGGCTGTGGAGGAGGCGAATGACCGGATTCGCCGGGACTTGGAGTTGAACATACAGGGGTATGACATCAGTGCTGACGTGTTGAAAATGGCACGTGCCAATGCGTCACTTGCCGGAGTGGAGGACAAAATCCATTTTCAGCAGAGAGATGTGAAGGACTTCCAAAATCCGAAAAAGTACGGTTTTGTCATCAGCAATCCCCCTTATGGAGAGCGTCTTTCCACAAAGGAGGAAATGTATGAGTTATACAAGACTGTAGGACGGGTTATGTCGGACAACGACACATGGTCGTTCTTTCTTCTCAGCGGCTATGAAGATACCCAGAAGGCAGTTGCTGCCGGGGGCAATCGGAAAAAAGCCACGAAAAACCGGAAGATTTATAATGGCATGATGAAGACTTATTTATATCAGTATATGGGAGCAAAGCCTCCTCACAGAAAGGAATCAAAAGAAAATGAGTAAGAAACGGTTAGTTTTTGCTACGGGAAATCAGGGCAAGGTAAATGAATTTCGACAAATGCTGGGAGATGAATACGAAATATTGTCCATGAAGGATTTGGATATTCATGTGGATATCGTGGAGGATGGAAAGACTTTTGAAGAAAATGCCATCATTAAAGCAAAAGCAGTTATGGAGGCTACCGGAGAGATGACACTGGCGGATGACTCCGGTTTTGAGGTTGATTATTTGAATAAAGAGCCGGGAATTTATTCTGCACGTTATTTGGGAGAGGATACTTCCTACGAAATAAAAAATGCAGAACTTCTCCGTCGCTGTGAAGGTGTGCCGGACGAAAAGAGAGACGCCAGATTTGTCTGTGTTATTGCCTGTGCTTATCCGGATGGGACGGTGGACACTGCCACTGGAATTATTGAGGGCAAGCTGGCTCATGAGCCGAAAGGGGAAAATGGCTTTGGTTATGACCCGATTTTCTACCTGCCGGAGAGAGGATGTACGACCGGAGAGCTTGAGCCGGAGGATAAAAATGCCATCAGCCACCGTGGGATTGCAATTCACAAAATGGTAGAGATTTTAAAGAAACGAGGTACGGTATGAAACAGGCATTAGTGTTTAGCGATTCTCATGGCAGACTGGATAATCTGCTGGATGTGTTAAAGCAGTACCCGTCTGCGGAGGCGGTATTTTTCTTGGGAGATGTGCAGGGAGACGCCAGCCGTCTGCGAAATGCAACTCCGTACCCGGTTTATATGGTTCGCGGCAACTGTGATTATGACCCGGATATTCCCCAGCAGCTTGTGACAGAGTTTGCCGGAAAGAAAATTGCACTGTGCCATGGACACCGTTATCTGGATTATGGCGGGGTAGATTCCCTTCGGTACTGGGCACTTGAGAAGAAAGCGGATATTGGTATGTTTGGTCATACCCACGTGCCTTATCTGGAGGAGGGAGAAAAGCTCACGCTGCTAAATCCCGGCAGCATTTCCAGACCGAGACAAGAAGGCCACATCCCCACCTACGCTGTTATGGAAGTCGAAGAAGATGGGAAAGTGACCTTTCATCAGTGTAACTATGTTAAAAAGTCAGGAAAAAAGATTTGAATTGCCGTATTTTTGAAGATAATCCGACAATTGAATGGGCGATATCTATAGGAAATAATCGTGATAGAAAATTTACTGATGTGGAGATAACTATGAGAAAAAAATTACAGGCATTTGGTTTGTTGTGTTGTTTTATGGTGATGTTTTGCCCGGCTGTCTCGCTGCGGGTTTCGGCTGCGGTTTCATCACCAATGGTATGCGATAATATGTCAGTGGGACTTCAGAGTAAATCGGCTCTGGTGACTGCGGACAGCGGTTATATGCGTGTTTTTTTCGGTTACAATCAGATTAATGTGGAATATTTGGATGACGCATTTGTCCTGCAAAACAGTAAGACCATTGAAATGGAACTGGAACTTTGGGGCGGTTTCTACGCCGGCGATGATGGTTACAATTATATCGTAGAGGGGCAGAACAACACAGACGAGGACGATACAGCGGAAGTAATTCGGGTGATTAAATATGATAAGAACTGGAATCGTGTGGGAGCGGCTGCCATAACAGGCGCCAGTTCATCCAGTGGGAAAGTGCGTTTTCCTTTCTCTTCCGGCGGCATAGACATGACAGAACAGGACGGAAAACTTTATATTGTTACCGGTCATCAGGCTTATGTGGATCCTACATACGGTCAGGGACACCAAGGCTATCTGATGATTCAGGTGGATGAGGAAACCATGAAAGGCTCTATCGTAGACTATGATATTACTCATTCTTTTGCCCAGTATATCAAAAGGGACAGTTCCGGTCTTTTTGTGTTGGAGCAAAACGAAGGTCCCCGCTATGTAAAGCTCTCCAAGTACGAGAAAGACAGCCTGAATCAGACCGGTACATTGAAAAGAACGTCTACCCCCATCTTCGAATACGGTGGCTCACATACGTCGGCTTGGGCTATTTCATGCTATGCCAGTGTGGACGGCATGGAATTGTCTGCGGACAATGTTCTGACCATCGGAACTTCCATTGACCAGTCCCAATACGAGAACGTTACCAATGATACATCCCATAACCTGTATCTGACCGTGACGCCAAAGGATAATATGACGGAGAAACCTACCACAGTGATATGGCTGACCAATTTTAGCGGAGATGGAAAGACCTTCCTTGGGGCAAAACTGACCAAAATCAATGATAATCGCTTTCTGATTTCTTGGGAGGAAACGGACAGCAACCAGACGCCTTCCGATGAAAATGATGTGCTGTCTATCAGTGTACTTCATTATCTTTTTGTAGATGGACAGGGAAAGATTGTCAGTAAGGAATTTACGGCGGCAGCACCTGTCACAGATTGTCATCCCATCGTAAAAGGAGACAAGATTGTATATTATGCCTCCAATGCCCTTATGGTAAACTTTTATACCATTGATGCCCAGACAGGCGCATTTGAAAAGAAGATGTATCGGATATTGGGAGATCAGGTTACATGGAATATGAGCGGAGATACGCTGACCGTATCCGGAACGGGAGCTATCGAGATTAGTGAGACCTTAAGTTATCGCTATGCACTTTCTACTGTACAAAGGGTAACCCGAAAACTTTCCGGCGGAG
>CAZFHT010000125.1:0-5296 GCA_964518785.1 uncultured Eubacterium sp. | reverse complement strand
ATATTATTCAGAGAGCCGGCGAGGCTGTGTACAGTGAGGCTGGAAAAGCTCAGACGAGAGAGCAGATTGCTTATTACATGAACAATGCAAAAGAGATTCGGGAGAGTTTGACCGATATGGGTTACACTGTATTTGGCGGTGTGAATGCTCCGTATATCTGGTTGAAGACACCGGACGGAATGAAATCATGGGATTTCTTTGATTTACTGTTGGAGAAAGCAAATGTAGTAGGAACTCCGGGTTCCGGCTTTGGACCGAGCGGAGAGGGATATTTCAGACTGACAGCATTTGGCTCTGCGGAAAATACAAAGAAGGCTTTGGAGCGAATAAAACAACTGTAATAACGTTGCGTGAAAGGACATGGTGATCACTATGAAGAAAGCATTTATGCCGATAGTGGCGGGGGTAATGGCATTGGCGTTATGTCTTGTACCAATGAAGACAGCCAGTGCAGACAGTACAGATGAGACAACAAAAGGATATGTTTCTTTCGGAGCAGACCTTACCGATGATGAAAAATTAAAGACCATGGGCGGATTGGGAGTCTCTGCCGTGACGATTGGTGATTATACGACGGATACAGTGACAAATGAAGAAGAACATAAGTATCTGGATGCTTACTTGGACAGTAGTGTCATCGGCACAAAGGCACTCTCTTCGGTAAAAGTGGAAGAGGCGGGAATCGGCACCGGTATTAATGTGACGACAACGAATATTACTTATTGTACACCGGAAATGTATACAAATGCGTTAGCGACTGCTGGTTTTACCGATGTGAGTGTGATGGTTTCTGCTCCTTATGAGATTTCAGGAACCGCAGCCCTTGTTGGTGCCATGAAGGCTTACAGTGCCATGAAAGGAGAAGAGCTGGACGAAACCAGTCTGGACGCAGCGAACAATGAGCTTGTCGTAACCGGACAGCTCGGAGAGTCCGTTGGACAGAGTCAGGCTGCTGAGCTGATTGCCTTAGTTAAGAACCGTGTGATTTCTGATGGGTTAACATCGGAGGATGATATTAAGAGTGTAGTAAAAGCAGCGGCAAAAGAATTGGATGTCAAGCTGACAGACGCACAGATAGACCAGATTGTGTCTCTTATGACTAAGATTAAAGACTTGAATCTGGATGTGAATTCGATTAAAAGTCAGGCAAAAGGAATTTATGACCAGTTGAAATCAATGGATATTAACCCGGATAAGGCGAGAGGATTTTTCGGAAAGATTGGACTGTTCTTCAAAAAGTTGTGGAGCAGCATTACGGGTGTTTTTGGTTAAGAAACTCTTGACAGTTCCGTTTGCCTTGTGTTACAATCTTTCTCAAAGACAGTGAAGGAAACAAATGCTCACGTTTATTGTTGAAAGACAGGGAAAGACGTCGTTGACTGAAAACGTCTTGTGGCAGAACTGAGCAGGAGAACATTCCGGAGTCGGCAGGTTGAAGTTAGTAGGCTTGCCCGGTGAACACCGTTATCTGTATAATGAGAGGAGATACGACGGGGTATCTCAACGCGGGTGGTACCGCGGGTTTATTTATGATGTGTAATTTTCCCGTCCCAGAATGAGCAGAGATGCTCTTCTGGGACGTTTTTACGTTGCGGAGAGTGTCCTTGTGGGATACTCTCTTTTGTTATGAATGAAATGAAAGCGGTTCGCTCTTTAATGACGAGTGTCTGCGGAATGGAGGTTATTATGGATTTTTTGACAGGAAACACGAAAAAAGATACACTGGATTTGGAAGAAATTCTGGCAGGAGATTATGAGGGGAAGGAGGTTCGGATTTACGGAGCCGTTCATAAGATTCGTGATATGGGAGATGTGGCTTTTGTCGTGCTGCGCAGACGGGACGGATTGGTGCAGACCGTTTATGAAGAAGGTGCGACAAACATTTCTTTGAAAGAATTGAACGAGGAGGACACCGTAGAAGTTTGCGGTGTTGTGAAGGCGGAGGAACGTGCACCGCAAGGATTTGAAATCCGCTTAAAGGAGGTTAAGATTCTCTCAAAACCGTCAGAGCCAATGCCGATTGCCATTAATAAGTGGAAAATGAATACTTCGCTGGAGACAAAGCTGGACCTTCGTCCGCTGTCCCTTCGCAATGTAAGAGAACGTGCCAAATTCCGTATTCAGGAGGGAATTGTACGGGGATTTCGTGACTTTTTGTACACCAAAGGATTTACCGAGATACGGACGCCGAAGATTGGGGCAAGAGGAGCAGAGGGAGGAGCAAATTTGTTCCGTCTGGAGTATTTTCATAAACACGCAGTGCTGGCACAAAGTCCTCAGTTTTACAAACAGATGATGGTAGGTGTGTTTGACCGGGTGTTTGAGGCGGCTCCGGTATTCCGGGCAGAGAAACACAACACGAAACGGCACTTGAATGAGTATACGTCACTCGATTTCGAGATGGGATATATCGACAGCTTTCAAGATATCATGGAGATGGAGACGGGCTTTTTGCAGTATACGATGGAATTACTGAAAAAAGATTATGAAAAAGAATTGAATATGCTCAAGGTTACACTGCCAAAAGTTGACCGGATTCCTCAGGTACGCTTTGATAAGGCAAAGGAACTGGTGGCGGAGAAATACAATCGGAAGATTCGCAATCCGTATGATTTGGAGCCGGAAGAGGAGGCACTGATTGGTCAGTATTTCAAGGAGGAAATGGATGCCGATTTTGTTTTTGTCACCCATTATCCATCGAAAAAAAGACCTTTTTATGCCATGGATGACCCGGAGGATGATACATTCACGCTGAGTTTTGACCTCTTGTTCCATGGTTTGGAGATTACGACGGGAGGACAGCGTATCCATGAGTATGCCGCATTGGAGAAAAAGATTGCAGACCGTGGCATGACAGATGAGGGGATGGAACAGTATATGCAGATTTTTAAACATGGTATGCCGCCTCATGGCGGTCTGGGAATCGGACTGGAGCGTCTCACCATGAAACTGCTGGGAGAGGAAAATGTAAGAGAAACTACGTTGTTCCCGAGAGATTTGGGAAGACTCGAACCATAAAAAAGGAGTGAAATCAAAATGGCAAATTTAATTTCGGATGAAACAATTGAATATGTCGGTATTCTGGCAAAGCTGGAGCTTTCAGATGAGGAAAAAGAGCAGGCGAAGAAAGACATGGGCAGTATGCTGGACTATATTGACAAATTAAATGAACTGGATACGGAGGGGGTAGAGCCAATGTCTCACGTATTCCCTGTTCATAATGTATTTCGTGATGATGAAGTCACGAATGGGGACGCCAGAGAGGATATGCTGGCGAATGCGCCGGAGAAAAAAGAAGGTACTTATATGGTACCGAAGACATTTGCGTAGAAAGGAGTTTACCTCATGAGTTTAATGGATTTAACGGCTGTTCAGCTTGGACAGAAAATAAAAGACGGTGAAGTGACTGCTGTGGATGCGGCAAAAGCCGCCTTAGATAAAATCAGGGAAGTGGATGATACGATTCACAGTTTCGTGACTGTGTTGGAGGAAGACCGGATTCTGGCACGTGCAAAAGAGGTGCAGAGCCAGATTGAGGCAGGGACGCTTACCGGACCTCTGGCGGGAGTTCCGGTGGCGATTAAGGATAATATGTGTACAAAAGGAGTTCTCACTACGTGCAGCTCGAAGATTCTCGGAAATTTTAAGCCGACCTATTCCTCCGAGGCAGTAGAAAATCTGGAAAAAGCGGGGGCGGTCATGATTGGCAAGACGAACATGGATGAATTTGCCATGGGAAGTACGACAGAGACTTCTGCCTATGGCATTACGAGAAATCCGCACAACACAGACCATGTACCCGGCGGTTCCTCCGGCGGTTCTTGTGCGGCAGTGGCGGCGGGAGAGGTTCCTTACGCACTGGGTTCTGATACCGGCGGTTCCATTCGCCAGCCAAGTTCCTTCTGCGGTGTGACAGGAATTAAGCCAACCTACGGAACCGTATCCCGCTATGGCCTTATCGCTTACGGTTCTTCTCTGGACCAGATTGGCCCGGTGGCAAAGGATGTGACGGATTGTGCGACGATTCTGGAAATCATTTCGACATATGATAAAAAAGACAGCACCAGTGTACAGCGGGAGGATACGGATTTTACCTCGGCACTGGTGGAGGATGTGAAGGGGATGAAAATCGGCATTCCGAGAGATTATTTTGGAGAGGGATTGGATTCTCAGGTAAAGGATGCTGTTTTAAAGGCGGCCGCCGTATTGGAGGAAAAGGGAGCCATTGTAGAGGAGTTTGACTTGAGTTTAGTGGAGTATGCCATCCCGGCTTACTATGTTATCGCCTCGGCGGAGGCAAGTTCTAATCTGTCCCGCTTTGACGGTGTAAAATACGGCTACCGCACCGAAGAATATGAGGGATTGCACAATATGTACAAAAAGACGCGTTCCGAGGGCTTTGGACCGGAGGTAAAGAGAAGAATTATGCTTGGCTCCTTTGTCCTCAGCAGCGGTTATTATGACGCTTATTACCTGAAGGCACTGCGTACGAAAGCACTGATAAAGAAAGCCTTTGATGAGGCATTTGCCAAGTATGATGTAATCTTGTCTCCGGCGGCGCCGACCACCGCACCGAAGATTGGTGAAAGTCTGGAAGACCCGATAAAAATGTATTTGGGAGATATTTACACGATTTCAGTGAATCTGGCAGGGCTGCCGGGAATGACCGTTCCCTGCGGCAAGGATGACAAAGGCCTGCCAATCGGCTTACAGTTAATCGGAGACTGCTTTCAGGAGAAAAAAATTATTCAGGCAGCCTTTACTTTTGAACAATCACAGAAAGGAGGAGAGTGATTATGGCAAAACAATACGAAACCGTAATCGGACTGGAAGTTCATGTGGAGCTGGCGACCAAGACAAAGATTTTCTGCGGCTGCACCACCGCCTTTGGAGGGGCGCCGAATACACATACCTGCCCGGTCTGTACCGGAATGCCTGGCTCTCTTCCGGTGTTAAATAAACAGGTGGTGGAATATGCCATGGCGGTAGGGCTTGCATTGAACTGCAAAATCAACCAGTATTGCAAATTTGACAGGAAAAATTATTTTTACCCGGACAATCCGCAGAATTATCAGATTTCTCAGTTGTATCTGCCAATCTGTATCAACGGTAAAGTGGAAATCGAGACAGGAGCAGGAAAGAAAACAGTAGGAATTCATGAGATTCACATGGAGGAGGACGCAGGAAAACTGGTTCATGACGATTGGGCAGACTGCTCACTGGTGGATTATAACCGTTCTGGTGTGCCGCTGATTGAAATTGTGTCGGAGCCGGATGTGAGAAGTGCGGACGAGGT
>CAZFHT010000124.1:0-5371 GCA_964518785.1 uncultured Eubacterium sp. | reverse complement strand
AAAAAGATATTTTTCAAGAAAACAGATATTCTCACTGTTCGCCAGACGATACGGAACTTTTTCTGCACCCTTTCCGGTATCAACCGGCTCCTCCACCCCTGCGCCAACCTCCCTCGCCAGTTTGGTCAAGCGGCGAATCGTATCTTTGCTCAAGGTAAATACGGTGTCCCTCTTGCCTGTGCGGTCTGTCGTCACCGTTACGAGCATACGGTCACAGCACCGCAGCAATTCACCTAATAATTCATACTGTGTCGGGGTAAATCCGGTAAAGCCGTCCAGACAGATTACACTGTTCTGTAACATTGGAATAGAGGCAGCGACACTGCTTAACTGAGATACCAACTCCTCTGCCATCATGTACGTATCGCCCATTTTTTCTTTCATTGTCCGGTAAATGAGACGAAGGTCCTGAAGTTTCCATGCCATCAGACCTTCTCCGCCCAGTGCCTCCTCCATGCAGTCAAAGTCTTCTTCCCCTATGGCATACTGCATCAGTTCGCACAAAAAAGATTTGCACTCGTCTAAAAAGCCGGGCTTATACAGTCCCCGCTTAAAGTATTTCAAATTCTTTTTCTGTTCGGAAAGCACCTTCCGCAGCAGCATCATTTTCCCCATATCCTCCAGCACTGTTTTCCGCAGTGCCGGAACCTCCTCGAAAACACGATACGCAAGACGGTGAAAGCTCAATACATCGACATTGAGAATCCCGCTTTTCCCACTCATTTCCACCATTGTCTTCTGTGTCTCCAGCGTAAACTGGTCCGGCACAAGAATGATATAGTTCCGGTCCCGGTGTTCTGCCGCCTCCCGGCTTATCATATGATACAGATAAGTACTCTTGCCGCTGCCGGAGCCACCCATAATAAATTGTAACGACATCATTTCACCTCTCCCTGCATATAATAAAATTAAGCGTGGTAATTCACACCATAGTCAAAGGGGGTTTCCTTCATGGCGAAAACCAAAATTGTAGTCATTCAAATGAAAGAACTGATTTACACCGCTATCTTCGCAGGACTTGGTATCCTGCTTATTCTGCTGCTTGTATTTATGTTTCTCCCCTCTCGGAATAAAGAGACAAAAACCGGAGCCGGGCTCAATGAAAATCCATACAACCCCGGTGTATACAATTCAGAAATTGTACTGGGAGATACCACACTGAATCTGGAGGTGGTGGTAGACGCTGACCAGATTAAATCGGTTTCTTTTGTAAATCTGGAAGAATCCGTCACCACCATGTACCCTCTGATTCAGCCTTCTCTTGAGGGTATTGAGGAGGAGCTGATAAAGGGTACGGACATTGATGAGATTACGGTATCAGAAAAAAGCAAGTACACCGAATCTCTTTTAATCGAAGGAATAAAAACGGCATTAAACAAAGCTCTGGCGAATCCGGTCTAATGCCTCTTTCCACAAACTGTCGCTGGCGTCACTAGGCATACGCAAATCTCCTCTCGGAGAGACAGAGACGGTTCCCACCTTCGGACCATCCGGCAGGCATGACCTTTTGAACTGCTGGCGGAAGAAACGGTGGCAGAAGGTGTCAAGCCATTTGAATATGGTTTCTTTGTCGTAATCGTCCTGAAATGTATAAACAGCCAGACGGAAAATCTTCTCCGGCGTAAAACCGCACCGAAGGAAATAGTACAAAAAGAAATCATGAAGTTCATATGGTCCCACGATATCCTCTGTCTTCTGGGAAATCTCTCCCTCCTTTGGCGGGAGAAGTTCCGGGCTGACCGGAGTGTCCAGTACATCATAGAGAACCCTTTTCAGCTTGTCATTGTCAACGGTATCTGCGTAATACTGCACCAGATACCGTACAAGGGTTTTCGGAACAGAACAGTTCACGCCGTACATGGACATATGGTCGCCATTATAAGTCGCCCACCCCAGAGCAAGCTCCGACATGTCTCCGGTTCCAATCACCATGCCGCCGCTTTGGTTGGCAATGTCCATAAGAATCTGGGTTCTCTCCCTCGCCTGACCATTTTCATATGTGACATCCTGTATGTTGATGTCATGTCCAATGTCGCGGAAATGAATACGGACTGCCTCCTCAATATTGACTTCTTTTAATGTTGTCCCCAATTCTTCAGCAAGGTTGACCGCATTTTCATAGGTGCGGTTTGTCGTGCCAAAGCAAGGCATAGTGACGCTTTCAATTCCCCTTCTTTCGATGCCGAGCAAGTCAAAGGCACGTACCGTCACTAACAGTGCGAGCGTGGAATCCAGCCCGCCGGACAAGCCAATCACCGCACTTTTGCATCCGGTATGTTTCAGACGTTTGGCAAGACCGTTTGCCTGAATATTTAAAATTTCATTACAGCGTTCTTCTCTGTTTTTCTTCACCGAAGGAACAAATGGTGTCTTCGGGAAGGTTCTTGTCAGAGACGTCTCCTCCATTTCTCCCACAGACAGCCATACTTCTTCATATCCGTACTCCTTCGGCTCTGAATAAAGAGTAAATGTAGTCATGCGTCGGCGTTCGTTCGCAAGACGTTTTAAGTCAATTTCGGTAATCCGGTCTTTTTCCTTTGCAAACGGCTCTGCCTCTGCCAGCAGCACACCATTTTCCACAATCATATTATGTCCGGCAAAAACCATATCCTGCGTGGACTCTCCCTCTCCGGCGTCTGCGTAGAGATAAGCAGACAACGTACGGGCAGACTGGTTTTTCACCAGTTCTCTGCGGTAGGCTGCCTTTCCCGTAAGCTCATCACTGGCAGAAGGATTCACAAGAATCATCGCCCCCGCCATGACATGCTCGTTAGACGGCGGCGATGGTACCCATAAATCCTCGCACAGTTCTACGGCAAAAGAAAATTCCTTCATACATTTTGACCGAAAGATAAATTTGCTGCCAATCGGCACCTGCTCTCCCCAAGGTAACTGTGCAAAGCTGTTTGGCTTATTCCATGCCGAGAACTGTCGTCCTTCATAAAACTCACCATAAGTGGGAATGTGGCTCTTTGGCACAAAGCCGCAGACCGTTCCCCCATTTACTACGGCAGCCACATTATACAACCGTCCCCGGTGAGCCAGCGGCAGGCCTACCACAGACACCAGCGGATACTCCGCTGTCTCTTCTGCGTACTCCTTCAACGCTTTTACGGCTCCCTCTAAAAGAGTATCTTGAAGAAAAAGGTCATGACAGGTATATCCGGTCAGGGAAAACTCCGGGAACACAAGAAGTTTCACGCCCTTCGCCGCCATTTCCTTCGTTTTCTCCACCAATCGTTCTTTATTAAATCGGCAGTCTGCCACCCGCAGCTCCGGTGATGACACTGCCACCTTTACAAATCCATCTCTCATATCGCTGTTTTTATAAACCTCCACACGTATAAAGGGCAGCGTAACCGCTGCCCAATTAAACTTTGTAATATTCCCAAAATGCCGGCTCCTGATTTTTGACTCCTAGCGTATCTGCTAGGTGGGCAACCGCATGTAATCTTCAGCCATCCGTTGCTATGTCACCATAATACCTAAGGCAGTGACGGCCCGACATCCGATTACAGATATAAGAATCCCGTTTAAAGTATTGTAGGTTCAAAAATTCAAGAGTTATCGAACATCTCAGGATATATTATTCGCTTACCAATAGTATACTCAAAAACCTCTCATATATCAAGGAATTTTTTTAGAAGTTTTTGGAAGATGTTTCCATGAAACTTACAGTGAAACAAGTTCCCTCCTTCTCGCTGCTCTCCACAGAGATTTTCCCGCCATGTCTGTCGGTGATATGTTTTGCCACCACCAATCCCAAACCGGAGCCTTCCTTCCCTCCATGATTACTGGCACGATAAAATTTTTCAAAGATATTTTCCCACTCGCTTTCCGGTATGACACTTCCCATATCCCTCACCGTAGAAATAATCCAGCCATCTTTTCTGCTGATATGGACTTGAATTTCCGTTCCTTCAAAAGAGTACTTCACCCCATTTTGCAGCAAAATGACAAACAACTGCCGGATTCTGTCGTAATCGCCATCAATCAAAGAACACTCATCCTCGTATGTGACCGAGCCGGTCAGCCCCTTTTCCGCCATCAGAATACGCATACTTCTCATGGCGTCCTGTGCCACAGCAATTACATTCAGCACCTCCATGTTTAATTCATAATCCGGATTCTGCATACGAGACAAAATGAGCAGGTCAGAAACCAGCTTTTCCATGCTACCGCACTCATTCTGGATTCGTTTCAGGTATTCTTTTCTTTTTCCTTCATCCTCCACATAACCGTCAGCCATCGTATCGGCATACCCCTTCACTACCGCAATCGGCGTTCGAAGTTCATGTGAAACATTGGAGAAGAAATCCCTCCGGTTCTGCTCAACCGCTTCCCGGTATTCCTCTGCCTCTACAAGACGCTCTGACAACGTATCCATGCTCTCCGCCAGTTGTCCCAGCTCGTCTTTTCGGACAATGCCTGTTTTCTGGGAATACTGCCCGGCAGCCATCGTGAGTGCCGTCTCTTTAATACGAATAATCGGGCGAACCAGTTGTCTGGAAAAAAAGATGGCAAGCAGTAACGCCAGCAGAAGGCCAAAGGTCACGCAGATTAACATATATTTTTCATACTGAATAATCGTATTCTCCTGCATTTCCATGGGACCTGTCACGACCACCGCACCAATGACGTCACCATTGTTGTCCCGGATTGCCACCGCCAAATGCAGCATGGTAGCGTGATAAATGGCATCGTAATCACTATAGCTTTTTTTCTTTCCGTTGTAAGCGGATTGCAGAATCTCTTTTGTCTCCTCCGGCACATCCACCGCCTCAATATTCATGTTGGTATAATCGTCGTCCAGTGGCGTGTCACTTTCCGGATTGGACACAATCCAGATATCAATGTTCTGCATATTGCCAAAGTCATCAATCGCACGCAGATAATCTTCAAACGAGTCCGAATTTCCATTTTTCACAGACTGGCTGGTACGTTTTGCCACACCGGACGCAAGGTCTCCCAACTGCTGCTTATAAGCTCCCACAATGTTCGTCCGGTTAAATCTGGTGAACATTAAACCAATAAGTATCGTAAAAAAAGCAAGGACAACGCCAAAACTGATAAACACCCGCCAAAATATCTTTTTCATCCCAATCCTCATTCCTGCTTATATGTTAATTTCGAATTTGTACCCGAGTCCCCATATGGTTTTAATCTCCCAATCCGGGTGAGAAACTTTGTCCAGCTTTGCCCGCAGTCTCTTAATGTGTGAATCAACTGTGCGGCTGTCTCCAAAATAATCCTGTCCCCAAAGACTGTCCAGCAAATTATCTCTCGTAAATACTTTGCTCGGATTTCCGGCAAGAATCCACATCGTCTCCACTTCTTTTTTTGTCATCGGAAGTTTCTCTGAACCGACATA
>CAZFHT010000123.1:0-5457 GCA_964518785.1 uncultured Eubacterium sp. | reverse complement strand
CCGACCTTTCAGGTGGAGGCGGTAGGCACAGATGAAGTGGGAGAATCGGAACAGATGGAAAGTGCAACTGAAAAACCATTGGCGACGACAAAGCCGAAGGTAAATATAAAAAAAACAGTGACACTCCCATCGACATCAGAGCAGGAGACAAATTCTGAATCCGAATCCGAATCGAAGTCGACAAAAAACTCAGCAAAAACGGAGGATTCAGATTCGAGCACAGATGGATATGAGGATGGAACCTATTACGGAACGGGAACCGGATTTGAGGGTGAAATTAAGGTCAAGGTAACGATAAAAAAAGGAAAAATCAATAAGATTGAGATTGTGAAATCTCAGGACGGGGAGAGTTATCTGGAGAGTGCGTCGGCGCTGCTGTCGAAGATAATAAAAAAGCAAAGCACCGATGTAGATACGGTATCCGGTGCTACCTACAGTTCCAACGGCTTAATTGAGGCGGTGAGGGCTGCGTTAAAAAAGGCAGAAAAAAAGAACAAACAAAGTAACAAGAAAACAAATAAGAATACGGATAAAGCTGCATCTGATACGGATAAGACAGAGGATAAAAATACCGAAAAAAACACTGACAACAAGGAAGAGGCATCCGGGGCGTTTCCTTATAAGGACGGCATTTACTTTGGAACAGGTGAGGGATATCGGGACGATATAACGGTAGCTGTCTGTATCAGTGACCATGCCATACAATATATAATGATTACAGAGGCGGCGGATGACACAGTTTTCTTATCGAAAGCGAAATCCATATTAACTACGGTTATGCAAAAGCAGAGTACGGATGTGGATGTGGTGTCTGGTGCTACATATAGTTCAAAAGGTATTATAGAGGCGATAAAAAATGCTTTGGCTGAGGCGAAAAAGGCTACAGATGGTCAGACAAATCTTCCATCGCAGACAGCAGCTCCTACATCTACGCCATTACCGACAGCAGTGCCGTCATCGGGAACAGTGAACCCGGAAACACTTGTCTATGCCAATGGAGAATATCAGGCAGATGCCGTTTGTAGTCCTGATTCTGATGGAGATTTTGATGCCTATACCTTGTCATTGAAGATTACGATTGAAAATGACCTTATCACTTCGGTGACGGATGTGAAAGGTTCCGGTGCTTTGTATGACAGCGGTAATGACTGGTATATAAATCGTGCTGTGAATGGTACCGGCAAATATCCGGGAGTGACAGGGCAGATTGTGTCAAAAGGGACTTGCGAAGGGATTGATGCTGTTTCCGGGGCAACCTGTTCCTCTAATGCAATCATGGAGGCGGTAAAAAAAGCTCTGGAAAGTGCAAAGAAATGATGGAACGGATAGAAGGAAAAATATATGAATAAGTTTTGGCTGAAAATGATGAATCTGCTGCTGATTGCTGCTCTGCTGTTTGCTTACAATGGAATTTTAGAACGGCGCACACAGGCAGAAGAGATTGACAAACTCCAAGCGGAATTGGAGACAGAGAAAAATAGCGAAGAATATTACCGGGAGCTGGCAAGTACCTCAAAGGAACAACAGTCGGCAGAAACCGCAGACGAAAGTAACAATGTTTCGGAACAGGAGACGTCCGTTTATCAGGATGGAACGTATGAGGGAAGTGCAGATGGATATGGAGGTCTTATAACAGTGCAGGTAACGGTTGAAAGCGATACCATTACGGATATTGTTATCCTGTCTGCGCCGAACGAAGACAGAACCTATCTGGAAATGGCAAGTACCATTGTAAATGACATATTGAAGGAACAAACGGTGCAGGTGGACACAGTAAGCGGTGCAACGTTTAGTTCCACAGGAATACGGGAGGCTGTTTCGAATGCATTAAAGAAGGCAAAAAATACGTAGGAATGGAGATTAAAATGGAAAAAAGGACAATATCTTTGGCAAAGAAAAGAAAAATACACAGTTATATAAGAGCAGTGGTACAAATTATTTTTTTCCTTTTGTTTCCTTCTGCATTTTCAGCGGCTTTTAACGGTATAAAATACATATTTACCCAGATGGGAAATGGAAACAGTGTGGCACTTTCCGGATTTTTGACCATACTTCTTGTGCTTTGCCTGTATACAATCGTGTTTGGACGGTTCTTTTGCGGATTTGCGTGTGCATTTGGAAGTCTGGGGGATGGAATCCGGGCGTTGTATTTGTGGATTTGCAAAAAGATAAAAAGAAAACCGTATACCTTGCGGGAATCATGGATGAAAGCGTTGTCGATTTTGAAATACGGTATATTGCTGGCGGTACTGTTTCCGTGCTTTACAGGAACCTATGAACGGGTGAGAGGCTCTAGTCCATGGGATGTATTTTCTATGCTTCGGGCAGGAAATTTTGAAATAAAAAGTTACATGATAGGAGTGCTGTTACTTCTTATAATCGTGATAGGAATGGCAGTACAGGAACGTTTTTTCTGCCGGGTGCTTTGCCCGATGGGGGCAGTGTTTACGATGCTGCCGGCATTACCGCTTACCGGTTTATTTCGAGAGAGAGAGAATTGTATTCAGGGATGTTCCGGCTGCCAAAAAACATGTCCGGCGGGGATTGAGTTATCTGAACGGGACACAGGAAATGTGTCGGGAAACTGTTTTCAATGTGGAAAATGCATGGATGTGTGCCCGAAACAAAACATAAGAGCAGGACGGCTGCCATGGCGTGGTAATGAGATTTGGTATACTTGTTTTCGGGCTGTTTTGCTAGCGGTACTTTTGTGGCTGGCAGGTGTTTAGCTATAATTTTTTGAATTAGAGTTAGTTAAAACTGACTTCTAAGAAATAATATAATTTTAAAGGAGGTAACAATAGGATGAGAAAGACAACACGTTTTTTGAAACGCACACTGGCATTTGTAATGGCAGGCGTTGTATCCTTCGGGGCGTGCCCGTTAAACACGCAGGCTGATACGCAGCAGACAGGGGATGCCGCCAACGAGCAGGCGACCTATGTTCTAATGAACATCCCTTATGCAGATTTTTATGAGGCTGAGGTCACAAATGATGTGAAGGTAGATGCCTTTTCTTCTGCGACAAAAAGAAAGACCACAGGAAATCTGGCGGCTGGTTCCTACCATGTGAGCCAAGATGGCTCTGATATTACCGGTATTACTTACCCGGTAAAAGTAGACTCTTCAGTAGACCTAAGCAAGTTAAGCAATTGTACAGAGGTGACAGACGAGACTATTGTAACGACGATAAGCGGAACTGAATATAGTGGTTCGGATGCTTTGTTTGAGAGTGCAAATTACTCTTACTATAAGCTTACGGCTACACCGTCTTATTATAAAGAGCTGACAGTGGATGACGGTGGAGATTTGCAGTTCGGCAAAGCAGTTGGAACTGTTACTCAAAAATCTAGTGTAAAGGCGGATTTCCTCACTAAGAGCAGTTATGGTGATTATCAACTGAATTTAAATGAAACTGATCTTGGTTTGGCGAAAGACGAAATCGTAAAAGGTGTTGTGATCAGCACAAAAGAAGGACATGGTTACGGACTTCGTCATATAGAAAATATCTGGAAAAATGTAGAGCTGGCATGGTGTACGGGATTTACGAAAAAAGTACATAATTGCGATACATCATCGGCACATTATGAATCCATGATGGGTGAAACGATTAATAAGGTTACCTATTATACGGATAAAGGTATTTATCAAGTATCTTTTGGTGATGTAACAATCGATGGCGTGAAGTCTGACAGTTCAAGCGGGGAAATTTATGTTCCAAAGAAATTCGATTATACATTGAGTGTAGAAGATGCTTCTGTCAGTGCGGGAACAACAACGGTAACACTAAGCGGTCTCCCAGAAGGGTATAAGGCAGTGTATAGTGTAAAAGATTCAAGTGGTACTGCTTTAAGTGGTGCTAGTGTTGATGCATCAGAAGGAACTCTGACATTTACTGCAGCAGAGGCAAAAAACGGAAAATATACGCTGACAGTAACGGACTCGGGAAATGTCTATGCACCAGTCAGTACAGACTTTGAACTGTACGCTGATACCATTCCGGTGCAATATAATGAAACTGGGAAGAAACTTGTGGCTGCAAATGAGGCTTCCTCAGAAGATGTATCCGCTTATATTAAAAGCATTTCTTCTGTTTCGGTAAATGGCAAGAGCTATGCACCATCCGGAAGGGGTGCAACTGTTATCATTAATGAAGATGGCACGTTAAAAACGGATGCGGAACCGATTGCAGAAGAAGGAAAATATAGTCTTGTGATTTATGCGACAGGCTATAAACCATTGTCATTCGACTATCAGGTAGGAGACTATTGCTATTTATATGCAGCTCTTTCATGGGCAGAATACTGGGCAGGTGAAGATGTCTATGCGGCAGGAGATGTGACTGCATCTACAGAACTGGATACTAGAGAAGAATCGGATAAGGGTGCTTTTGATACGGTATCTCGTGCGACGACAAACCATGGACTTCACAGAGGAAGTTATCAGTGTACTGCGGAAATTACGTTGAAGAATGGAACAAAACTTGACGTCGCTTACTATACCGGTCAGACAGAAGGTGTGCTGACAAATGGTAAAACATTTTCTTATGAAAAAGATGACATTGAAAGTTATGTTGTGACAGGTATCAAGTATGTTCCAGTCAAAGTGGCTGTTGCAGATTATGATGCATTTAAGGATAAATACAGTGTTGTGGAAAACGGCGGCACTTTATCTGGTGGTTTCAGTGAGGAAAATTTAACAAACTATACGGATGTAGTTGCTAAAGTTACAAGTAAAACAAATGGTCTGAAAACGGCGACAAAAAAAGAAGATGGAAGTTTTAGTTTTTCAGCAAGAGTGAGCGATGGAAGTGCATCAGGGTTGCGGGACGCAGATATAAAGACAGCATCTTCTGACATTGTGACGACAGTAAAAACGGCAGATGGTACTTATGGAGAGTTTCTGCGTGTGGATTTGACCGGAGATTATGGTGATTTAGCGGCAAATATGCAGGCGGTCAAGTGGACTTATTATGGACAGGATGCTACTTATACAAAGGCACTGCAGTCTTATGGTACAAAATTTGCTGCGGACAACTGGATGCATAAGAAGATGGGAATTCAACTTGGTTTGACAGACTCTCTGCGCTGCAAACTGCCGGAGGGAACAGATGGAACCGGCTATTGGACAATAACGGTATATGCACTTGGATATCAGGATTATACGGTTAAATTTCAGGCTGCTGATGAAAATATTAAAGCTGAAAATATTGTGAAATCAAAAGATGATAGTTCTGAATCGACACCAACACCAGCAGCAACACCAACAGCAACACCAACACCAACGCAGTCACCGGCATCAACAGATACGCCAGCAGCAACACAGGAACCGGCACCAACGCCGTCATCAACGACAACACAGTCGGAAAAAACGGCTGTTAAAGTCGGCAGTACCTACTCAACAGGTAAATTAAAGTATAAGGTGACATCAACAAAATCATCTGACAGAACCGTTACT
>CAZFHT010000122.1:0-5499 GCA_964518785.1 uncultured Eubacterium sp. | reverse complement strand
AAACATACATTAAAATTTCGTGTGGCAGAGATTATAGGGACTGTATTGTTAATCGAGGTGTTTTTTACGGAAATGTTATACAAAATCAGCATATCAAAGTAGTGGTAAGTGAGGTGTAAAAATGTCAATTAAATCAATATGCAGTGTGAATTTACCGGTGGGTGAAATATTAAATATCAGAAAAAATCGGTTTGAGGCTGTCAAAACCGGAATGAAAGAGCGTATCAGCATTGTGACAGGGATACATGGTGATGAATTGGAGGGGCAGTATGTATGCTTTGAGGTGGCAAGACGAATCAAAGAACATCCTGAATATTTGACGGGTATTGTGGATATTTATCCGGCGATGAATCCTCTCGGTATTGATTCCATGACAAGGGGAATTCCCGGATTTGATTTGGATATGAACCGAATTTTTCCCGGTCAGAAAAACGGGGCAATGACAGAGTATGTTGCCCATAAAATTATAGAAGATTTGACGGGTTCTGATTTGTGTGTGGATATTCATGCAAGTAATATTTTTTTGACGGAAATTCCTCAAATACGAATTAACGAATTACACAGGGCAGAACTTGTACCGATAGCAAGCATGATGAATGTAGATTTTATATGGGTTCATGGCACAAGTACCGTTTTGGAATCAACCCTCGCCTATAGTTTAAACAGTACGGGAACGCCTACACTTGTAGTTGAGATGGGCGTTGGAATGAGAATCACAAAAGAATATTGCCTTCAGCTTGTCGATGGCATATTTAATACAATGAGAAATATGGGTATCTGGCAAGGGGAGGTAAAGGAAGTAAGAAAACCGATTATTGCGGATGAATCAGAAAGTGTTGTTTTTTTTAATGCACCGAAATCAGGAATTTTTCTGCCGACAGCAAAGCATTGGAAAATGCTCGAAATCGGTGATGAGGTGGGGTGCATCCTTGACCCGCTGGAGGGAGATGTGCTTTGCAGAATCACTGCCAAGGAGCGGGGGATTTTGTTTACGATACGGGAGTATCCTGTGGTTGATGAAGGTTCGCTTGTAGGACGATTGTTGAAAATAAAGGATTAAAAGGTGAGGGCTGCCAATATGAATAAAAAAATTATTTACGAATTAGATTCCTTTTATCGTGAGCCGATGCAGGTTTTCGGGTATGAGTTTGGAAGTGGTGAAAAAAGTGTATGTGTGATTGGAAGTACAAGAGGAAATGAGATACAGCAGGTTTATTCATGCAGTAAGCTGATTCAAAGATTGAAAGTGCTGGAAGAAAAAAATTTGATTTTAGAAGGAAAAAGCATTCTTGTGATTCCTTGTCTGAATACCTATTCTATGAATACAGGAAAACGATTCTGGCCGACCGACAATACGGATATTAACAGAATGTTTCCGGGATATGATGAGGGTGAAACAACCCAGAGAATTGCTGCGGGAATCTTTGAAAAAATCAAGGATTACAAATATGGTATACAATTTGCCTCATATTATATGGCAGGATATTTTTTGCCACATATACGTATGATGAAAACGGGTTTTGAGGACATAGAAACAGCAAAAAAGTTTGAATTTCCTTATGTTGTAACAAGAAATCCAAGACCATTTGATACAACGACACTAAACTATAACTGGCAAATTTGGAAAACAAGTGCGTTTAGTATATATACGACATCAACAGAAGAAATCAATCCGAAAAGTGCTAAGGCAGCAATCAAAGGAATTGAAAAAATGATGATAAAATGTGACATCTTAAGTAGTGAGGTAAATGGAGGATATCATTACAATTCTCACGTGATTAGTGATGACAATCTTTGTACAGTAAGGTGCAGTGAAGCCGGAATTTATGAAAATAAGGTATCTGCGGGAGATGAAGTTTATCAGGGACAGTTGATTGCGGAAATTAGAAATCCGTATGATGGTGAACTAAGGCAAAATATAGTGAGTCCTTGCGACGGCGTGGTTTTTTTTATCCATAACGCACCTCTGGTTTATGCCGATACGGCGGTAATAAAAATTGTTGTTTAGTGGCACTTTTTCCCTTGCATATTCTGTATAAGTTTAAAAACAGGTGTTTTAATTTATCAATATATGTTACAATGATATAAATTGTTAGATGGAGGACAAAATGTTATAAGCTATATTTTATGAATTTGATTATACAGAAATGTTTATTATATAACCTTTATGCAACAGACGGAGTGCGTAAGGGGTGGAATAAATCATAGCTTGCAAAGGAGAAGAATATGCAATTTTTATATGTTGCACTGGGAGGAGCTTTCGGAGCAGTTGGACGCTATTTAATAAGTCTGTTGCCGGTCAAAACAGAATTTCCGATAATGACATTATTGACTAATATTCTGGGAGCAATAATGATTGGCTTTGTGGTTGGTACAATCGGAAGTAAAAATGAAATTTCTGCCAATGCTACACTGTTTTGGAAAACAGGAGTATGCGGAGGGTTTACTACTTTTTCTACATTTTCCTTGGAAGCCGTAAATCTTATAGAACATCAGCAGTATTGCTTGGGCGGTCTGTATATGGTGCTTAGTGTCTGCTGCTGTATGGTGGGTGTAATTTTGGGAAAGAAACTGGCAATGGTTTTGTAGATGAAACAGAAAAGCCCAGAGCAGCTCCGGGCTTTTCATACGCAATTTGTTGCGTTGTTATTTTCACTGTTCTGTCGTAAACCAAGTATAAGAATCTTTTCCGGTTTGAATTTTATAAGTGATCGGATCATATCCTTTATTTACGAGCACTGCCTTTGAGCAGGTAATATTATTTCCCGGCTGCAATTCTGTTGTGCCGAGGTCGTCAACTGGTTCAAAGAAGAATCCCCAATCGAGGTTTTTCATTTGGACAGTGGAGTTTTCGCCGTAAATATTATAGTAGTAATTGAACACATCTCTGGCATTTATCGTCTGGTCGCCGGAAAGATAGTGAATCTGGAATTTGAAATAAAGGTATTCCTGATTTTCCTCCGGTACCGGATTTGTTGAATTATTGGCAGCCATCTGGGCAGCCTCGTCTCCGGATGTAAAGAGCAGGAGCTGAATACGGAATTTTCCTTTTTTCTTCCCTTCTTCGTAATAGTTAAAAGTAAATTTGTCATAGCCGGATAAAGGATTTGCCTTTGTTCCTGTCCCGGTTGTCCCGGTTGCTTTGACAGTGGAACTCTTTACAGTGACACGACAGCGGTATTTCTTCCCGGAAACTTTGGCAGTAATGGTTGATGTGCCGGCTTTTTTGGCTTTTACCTTTCCGGTAGAAGAACCTACAGTGGCAACTGATTTTTTACTGCTTGTCCATTTCACTTTCTTCGATGTGCCTTTGATTTTTAGTGTGTAGCTTTTTCCAACGGTAAGACTTAACTTGCTTTTGCTGATTTTTATGGAAGCGGCGTGGGATGTTGAATGATTCGCAGCCGTTCCAAGTCCTGCTATCATGCTGAAGACTAAAATCATCGAAATTGCTTTTTTCATATTGAGTTCCTCCTAAAAACTTTATCAGAATATTCGACAAATTATTTACCTATTTTACACTAAATGAATACAAAAAACAAGACAAGTCCTCATTTTTTTGTGGTAATGGTCATGAATTTATGCTAAGATAATGGAAGGATGTTTGCAGATTTGCGTGAGGAACGCAGCAATTTGTGACATCGGTTGGAGGCAGAATCAAATCCAAATATCATGAAGTAAAGGAAGACTTAGGAGTTTATGTCAGTTATAAAGAAAAGCCATATTAGAAATTTTTGTATTATTGCTCATATTGACCATGGTAAATCCACGTTGGCAGACCGAATTATCGAAAAAACCGGGCTGCTGACCAGCCGGGAAATGCAGGCACAGGTTTTGGACAACATGGAGTTGGAGAGAGAACGTGGAATTACGATTAAGTCTCAGGCAGTTCGTATTGTATATAAAGCAAAAGACGGAGAAGAATATCTTTTTAATCTTATTGATACGCCGGGACACGTAGATTTTAACTATGAAGTATCCCGCAGCCTTGCCGCCTGCGAGGGGGCGATTTTGATTGTGGACGCTGCGCAGGGAATTGAGGCACAGACCTTGGCAAATTGTTACCTTGCCATTGACCATGACTTGGAGATTATGCCGGTAATCAATAAAATTGACCTTCCCAGTGCCGAGCCGGACCGGGTGAAAAATGAAATCGAAGATGTTATCGGCATTGAGGCACAGGATGCACCACTGATTTCGGCAAAGCTGGGAACAAATATAGAAGAGGTGCTGGAGCAGATTGTGACGAAGATTCCGGCTCCTCAGGGAGATGAAAATGCTCCGCTGAAAGCCTTGATTTTTGATTCGATTTATGACTCTTATAAGGGCGTTATTATTTTCTGCCGTATTTTTGATGGGACGGTGAAAAAGGGAACCCGGATTCACATGATGGCGACAGGAATGGAAGAAGAAGTTGTGGAAGTGGGAACCTTTGGTGCCGGGCAGTTTATTCCATGCGAGGAGTTGTCAGCGGGGATGGTTGGCTATATTACCGCCAGCTTGAAAAATGTAGAGGGAACCCGAGTTGGTGATACGGTGACGGATGCGGAGAATCCATGTGAAGAGGCATTGCCGGGGTACAAAAAGGTGCAGCCGATGGTGTACTGTGGTTTGTATCCGGCGGATGGGGCAAAGTATCAGGACCTTCGGGACGCACTGGAAAAACTTCAGTTAAATGACGCCTCGCTGCAATTTGAGGCGGAGACATCGGTGGCACTTGGTTTTGGTTTTCGCTGTGGTTTCCTAGGGTTACTCCACTTGGAGGTCATTCAGGAGAGGCTGGAACGAGAGTATAATCTGGATTTGGTGACGACGGCACCGGGCGTTGTTTACCATGTGTACAAGACAAATGGTGAGATGGTTGAGGTGACCAATCCGTCAAATTTGCCGGATCCGTCTGAAATTGAACATATGGAGGAGCCGGTTGTCGAGGCAGAAATTATGGTGACGACAGAGTTTGTGGGAGCGATTATGAAACTGTGTCAGGAACGCCGGGGCGTATATATCGGCATGGAATACATGGAGGAGACAAGGGCATTGCTGCGGTATACGCTGCCTTTGAACGAGATTATTTATGACTTTTTTGACTCGCTGAAATCACGTTCTCGCGGTTACGCCTCCTTTGATTATGAGATGAAGGGGTATGAGCCATCTCAGCTAGTAAAATTAAATATTTTGATTAATAAAGAAGAAGTGGACGCATTATCCTTTATTGTCCATGAAAGCTCCGCTTATGAACGGGGAAGGAAAATGTGCCAAAAACTGAAAAATGAGATTCCGAGACATTTGTTTGAAATCCCGATACAGGCAGCGATTGGAAATAAAGTAATCGCCAGAGAGACGGTGAAAGCAGTCCGAAAGGATGTGCTGGCAAAATGCTATGGCGGTGACATTTCCCGTAAGAGAAAGCTGCTGGAGAAACAAAAAGAAGGAAAGAAACGTATGCGCCAGATTGGAAATGTAGAGATTCCGCAAAAGGCATTTATGAGCGTTTTGAAA
>CAZFHT010000121.1:0-5517 GCA_964518785.1 uncultured Eubacterium sp. | reverse complement strand
AGAGGTGCAGCAGGCGGTGCTGTGTTGATGGCAGAGCTTTTGAAAGCAAAAGGTTACATTACAAAGAAGTAAACGTGATATGGATTACAGCTGTTAGGAGGGATTTGCATGGGAAAATTTCGTGTCCTTGTGAAGGGAATCGTTCAGTATGAGAACCGCTATCTGGCGGTGGAACGCTGGTACGATGACCGGATTTTTGAACCGTATCAGTGGGAGTTTCTTGACGGAGAGCTGGAGTTTGGCGAGACGCCGGAGAAAGCGGTGGAGCGTGTCGTAGAAGAAGAAATAGGAATTCCGGTGCAGGCGGCTGAGCCGTTGTACACATGGGGCTTTACAGCCGGTGAGATTTGTACTGTCGGCATCGCCTTTCTCTGCAATGCGGAGACGGAGGAGATTGTTTTATCGGAAGAACTTCATGACAGCCAGTGGGTACCGAAGGAAGAGCTTGCAAATGTAATTTCGAATAAAGCAGTGGTGCAGGATATCGAAAAAGCAGGTCTGACAAGTGAGTTTGACTTAGACGATTTTGGAAAGGTGGATTTGTTTATTGAACCTATGGATTAAAAATGGACACCTTTTAGATCCGGCAAATCAGCGTGATGAAATATGTGATATCTATATCAAGGATGGAAAGGTTGCCAAAATTGGCAGCCTTTCGTTGGATACGGATGTAAAAGAGTGTGAAAAAAATGGAACAGTGATTGACGCAGCGGGAAAATACGTGATGCCGGGATTTTTGGACCTTCATGTGCATTTGCGGGAACCCGGTTTTGAGTACAAGGAGACAATTAAAACCGGTACGGCAGCGGCGGCGAAGGGTGGTTTTACGGCAGTGTGTCCGATGCCAAACACTAAGCCGTCGACGGACTGCCCGGAGATGGTGAAAAAAATACTGGAGATTGCCGAACGGGACAGTAAAATCCACGTTTATCCGGTGGGAGCAGTGACCGTAGGTCAGATGGGCGAGGAGATGACAGACATTGCCGGCATGGTGAAGGCAGGTGCGAAGGCAATCAGTGAAGACGGAAAGTCAGTGATGAACGCTGACTTGTACCGCAAGGCAATGAAGGAGGCAGCGAGGGAAGGAATTCCGGTACTGGCTCATTGCGAGGACAAAAATATGGTGGGAAAAGGTGCCATGAATTCTGGGAAAAAGGCGGATGAGCTTGGAATCGAGGGCATTACCAATGCGGTGGAGGATGTGATTGTTGCCCGCGACATTTTGCTGGCAAAGGAGACGGGAGCAAGACTTCATTTGTGCCACTGCTCCACGAAGGACAGCGTGGACATGATAAAATTTGCAAAGGAAAACGGAGTGCAGGTGTCCGGAGAAGTTTGTCCTCATCATTTTGCCATGACAGAGGATGAGATTCCCGGAGACGATGCCAATTATAAAATGAATCCCCCATTGCGGAGCAGAGAGGATGTCGAGCGATTGTGTCAGGGACTTTCAGAAGGCGTGATGGAGGCGATTTCCACAGACCACGCACCGCATGGAGAAGAAGAAAAGAAAAAATCCATAGCCGATGCTCCTTTTGGTATCGTTGGCTCTGAGACAGCATATGCTCTGGCGGTTACCCATCTTGTGAAAAAAGGTTATCTGACACCGATGCAGCTGGTGGAGAGAATGAGTACGGCACCGCACCGGATTTTGGGAGTGCCGGGAGGAAGTCTGTCTGTGGGGATGGCGGCGGACATTACCATAGCCGACATGGATTCCCAATATGTCATTGACAAAGAAACCTTTGTATCCAAAGGAAAAAATACACCATTCCATGGACATCTTGTAAATGGACGTGTTTTTTATACGATAGTAAGCGGCGAAATTGTATATGAGTATCATGAGTAAAGCGGTTGGAAACCGGGCAAGAGAATGAGGAGGAACGCAGTATGATTAACAAATTAGTGGAAAACATAAAAAAGACGAATGCACCGATTGTCGTAGGACTGGATCCGATGATTGATTATGTGCCAAGTCATATTTTGGACAAGGCAATCAAGGAGCAGGGCGAGACTCTGGAGGCAGCGGGAACCGCTATCTGGGAGTACAACAAGGGAATTATTGATGCGACTTACGATTTGATTCCGGCAGTAAAACCGCAGATTGCCATGTATGAGCAGTTTGGTCTTCCGGGATTGGAAGCATTTAAGAAAACGGTTGATTACTGCAAAGAAAAAGGGCTGGTAGTCATTGGTGACATTAAGCGGGGTGACATTGGCTCCACTTCAACCGCCTATGCCAACGGTCATCTTGGCGGAGTGCAGATTGGCAGTAAAAAATGTTATGGTTTTAATGAGGATTTTGTCACAGTAAATCCGTATTTGGGAACGGATGGCGTAAAGCCGTTTGTAGATGTCTGCAAACAAGAGAAAAAAGGAATTTTTGTACTGGTAAAGACTTCGAATCCTTCCTCCGGCGAATTTCAGGACCAGAAGGTGGACGGCAGGCCGTTATATGAAATTGTTGGTGAACACGTGGCGAAGTGGGGCGAAGAGTGTATGGGCGACGCTTACAGTTATGTCGGTGCTGTTGTCGGTGCGACTTATCCGGAGATGGGAAAAGTTCTCCGCAAGGTAATGCCGAAAACGTATATTCTTGTTCCGGGTTACGGTGCTCAGGGCGGCACTGCCAAGGAACTGAAACCGTATTTTAATGAAGATGGTTTGGGAGCTATCGTGAATTCTTCCCGCGGTATTATATGTGCATACAAAAGTGAGAAATATGCCCGCTTTGGCGAGGAAAATTATGGCGAGGCGTCCCGTCAGGCAGTCATTGATATGAGAGAGGATATAGCAAGTATCTTTTAGTAGGAGGAATAAGCGAGTATGTCAAAGATTCAGTGTATGGCAAAAGTGACCGAGATAAAACCGCTGCAAGAGGGTATTTTTTCTATGTGGCTGGAAGTTCCGGAGATTGCTCGGCAGGCAGTGGCGGGGCAGTTCATTTCTGTCTATTGTAATGATAAAGACCGGTTGCTGCCCAGACCAATCAGCCTTTGTGAGATAGATAGGGAGCGTGGCAGACTGCGTTTGGTATACCGCATTGCAGGAGCCGGAACGGAGGAATTTTCCAAGCTGCGGGCAGGAGAAGAAGTAAAGGTGCTCGGACCACTGGGAAATGGTTTTCCACTGGAGGGCGGCGACGGAAAAGACGGGGCGGTTTCGGAGAAAAAAAGCCCGGTTGTGATTGGCGGCGGTATCGGAATTCCTCCACTGCTGCAATTATCTAAGGAATTAAAAGGTGAGGTGACGGTAGTGGTTGGCTACCGCAACGCTGACACGTTTCTTTTGGAGGAGTTGGAGCAGGCGGCAGACCGGGTAGTTGTCGCTACAGAGGATGGCAGTGTGGGGACAAAAGGAAATGTTATCGATGCCATTCGGCAGCAGAAGGTACAGGGAGATGTCATTTATTCCTGTGGACCGACTCCTATGCTCCGGGGAGTTAAGGCTTGGGGCTTGGAGACGAATACACCGGCGTGGCTTTCCGTGGAGGAGAAAATGGCGTGTGGTATCGGTGCCTGTCTTGCCTGTGTGTGCCAGTCGGAAACAGTAGATGACCATTCAAAGGTGAAGAACAAGAGAGTCTGCAAGGATGGTCCTGTATTTTTGTCCACGGAGATTGAATTGTAATTTTTGAACAATAACCCTTTTACCATTGTGTAAATACCGCTGAAAAGAATGGAGATAAATGGAATGAGTGAAAAATTAGCAGTGAATTTTGCCGGAATTACATTTGAAAATCCGGTGACGACAGCGTCCGGCACGTTTGGTTCGGGGCTGGAATATAGTGAATTTGTAAATCTGGATAAATTAGGTGCGGTGACAACAAAGGGTGTGGCAAATGTGCCATGGCCGGGAAATCCGACTCCGAGAATTGCGGAAACTCATGCCGGAATGTTAAATGCAATCGGTTTGCAAAATCCCGGCATTGATACGATGATTGCAAGAGACCTTCCTTATTTGCATGAGAAAAATGCAAAAATTATCGTCAATGTCTGCGGACGCTCGAAGGAGGACTACGTAGAGGTGGTTGAACGTCTGGCACAGGAGGACGTGGATATGCTGGAAATTAACATATCCTGCCCGAATGTAAAGGCGGGGGGAATCGCTTTCGGACAGAAACCGGAGATGGCAGAGGATATTACAAAAGCGGTAAAAAAGGCTGCTAAACAGCCGGTTATTATGAAACTCAGTCCGAATGTGACCGACATTACCGAGATGGCGAAGGCGGTAGAGGCAGGCGGTGCTGACGGTGTTTCCCTTATCAATACGCTGACCGGAATGAAAATTGATGTGAACCGAAAAACATTCGCCATAGCGAACCAGACAGGAGGAATGTCTGGTCCTTGTGTAAAACCGATTGCAGTGCGGATGGTGTATCAGGTGGCAAATGCCGTAAAAATTCCGGTTCTCGGAATGGGCGGTATCCAGAACACCGAGGATGCGCTGGAGTTCCTTATGGCTGGGGCGACGATGGTCGCAGTGGGAACGGCTAACTTTTTTAATCCCTATGCAACTACGGAGATTATTGACGGATTGGAGAAGTATGTGGAGAGAGAAGGTCTGAGCAGCATTACGGAAATTGTCGGCTGCGTGAAGTGATAGAGGGGATATTGCAATTTCTCTTGTTTTATTTTTCCATTGCGGTATAATAGTAGTATAAGTTATTGTATTATCCGCAGTACAGGTAAAGGGATATGCAAAATATTTTAAGAGCAAAAGGAGAGGTAAATTATGGCAAACAGATTTGTATTGAACGAGACATCTTATCATGGCAGCGGCGCAATTCAGGAGATTGCCACAGAAGCTGGGGGAAGAGGCTTTAGCAAAGCATTTGTCTGCTCCGATCCGGATTTGGTTAAGTTCGGGGTGACAAAAAAAGTGCTGGACGTATTGGAAGGGGCAGGACTTGATTATGAATTGTATTCTAACATCAAGCCAAATCCAACCATTGAAAATGTTCAGACTGGTGTTGATGCGTATAAGAAATCGGGGGCAGATTATATCGTTGCCATCGGGGGAGGCTCCTCTATGGACACCGCTAAGGCAATTGGCATTATCATTGAAAATCCGGATTTTGCCGACGTGGTAAGTCTGGAGGGAGTGGCACCTACAAAGAAGAAATCGGTGCCGATTTTTGCCGTTCCGACGACAGCGGGAACAGCGGCAGAAGTAACGATTAATTATGTTATCACAGACGTTGAGAAAAACCGCAAAATGGTATGTGTGGATCCGAAAGACATTCCGGTAGTTGCTTTTGTAGACCCGGATATGATGTCCTCCATGCCAAAGGGACTGACGGCGGCAACCGGTATGGATGCATTGACTCATGCCATCGAGGGTTACATTACCGCAGGTGCGTGGGAGTTGTCAGATATGTTCCATTTGAAGGCAATCGAGATTATTTCCCGTTCCCTTCGTGGTGCTGTTGAGAATACGCCGGAGGGAAGAACTGACATGGCACTTGGACAGTATGTTGCCGGTATGGGATTTTCAAATGTAGGACTGGGCATTGTA
>CAZFHT010000120.1:0-5588 GCA_964518785.1 uncultured Eubacterium sp. | reverse complement strand
CGATTGTAAATCGGAAGGAACATCCGAAGGAAGGCTCTTATACCAATTATCTTTTTGAGAAGGGAATCGACAAGATTCTGAAGAAATGCGGAGAAGAGGCGTCGGAAATCATTATCGCAGCGAAAAATCCGGACGCAGAAGAGTTGAAATATGAGATTGCTGATTTTTTGTATCATATGATGGTTTTGATGGCGGAATGTGGATTGACATGGGAGGATATCACAAAAGAACTCGCCAATCGTCGCTGAGTGTAGTATAAGGCTGAGTGAGTTTTTGAAACTCGCTGATTGCCGATAAGTATAGATATAATTATAGGAGGTTTTACTTATGGGAATTTTAGAGGCTTTTATTTACTATTTAATACGGCTTGTAATGTTTACGGCTGTGGCAGCATTGGGGATTGCATTAGGGATTTCGTTGAGAAAACGTAAAAATGCGCAGCAGGAGACGTTGACCGAGCAGCAGGAATAGGAATAACAACGGAGAGGATATCGATATATGATTAGAGGACCTAGGAAGCGTCTGGGCGATTTGCTGATTGACGCCGGTGTCATCACATCGGAGCAGCTTGCCGAGGCATTGCAGAAACAGAAAGTATTGGGCATGAGACTGGGGGAAACACTGATTGAGTTGAAGTTCACCACCGAAGGAGAAATTTTGGAGGCACTTCACCGACAGATGGGTTTTCCTATTGCCCATATCCGAGAGGCAAAACTGGCACAGGAAGTTATTGCCCTGATTCCGGAGAAGATTGTGCGAAAGCACAGTGCTCTGCCTTTTGAAGTGGATAGTGACAACCCGAACATACTCCGGGTTGCCATGGCAGACCCTTTGGATCTTATTGCGATTGATGATTTGGCTATTTTCACCAATATGCAGATAGAACCTATGGTTGCCAGCATGGAGGACATTCAGTTCGGTATCGAGAGATACTATGGAAATGAACAGGTTGCCAAAATGGCGGACGCCTACTCCAAGGAAAGAAAAGAGCAGATGGCGTCAAGAGGACGACAGCAGGAGGAAGAAAGCTCCGATGTGGACGATGCACCAATCGTTATTCTCGTAAATAAGATTGTAGAGCAGGCAGTAAACGAACGTGCCAGTGATATACATATCGAGGCGATGGAAAACAGTGTCCGTGTGCGGTTCCGAATCGACGGTGCCATGCAGGAAATGATGCGCTACGAAAAGGAATTGCAAAACGCCATTGTAGCACGTATAAAAGTTATAAGCGGCATGGATATTTCTGTAAAGAGAGCGCCTCAGGACGGACGTATGACACAGGTGTTTAACCGGGTGGAATACGATATTCGTGTATCCAGTCTTCCTACTGTTTATGGGGAAAAAATCGTTATGCGTCTTGCGTCCAAGCAGGCGTTGACAAAGGACAAAAAAGAATTGGGATTCCCGGAGGAGGAATTAAGGCGTTTCGACCAGCTTGTAAAAAATCCTCATGGAATCATCTTAGTTACCGGACCGACAGGTAGTGGTAAATCCACGACATTGTATACAGTGTTGAGTGAATTAAATGGCGGTGATGTTAACATTATCACTGTAGAAGACCCGGTTGAGGCGGATGTGGACGGAATCAATCAGGTTCAGGTAAATGAAAAGGCAGGTCTGACCTTTGCGTCGGCACTGCGTTCTATTCTTCGTCAGGACCCGGATATTATCATGATTGGTGAGATTCGAGACGAGGAGACGGCAAGTATTGCCGTAAAAGCCGCCATCACCGGACATCTTGTGGTAAGCACCCTTCATACGAACAGTGCTGCCAGTACCATTACCCGTATGGAGGATATGGGTATCGAGCCTTATCTGATTGCAGACTCCACAGTGGGTATCATTGCTCAGCGACTTGTTCGAAGGCTGTGTCCGAAGTGTAAGAAACCACATGATATTACGGATTTGGATAAGCAGAGACTCCGGGTAAGAGGTGAGGGTTCTGTAACGATTTACGAGCCGGGGGGCGGTTCGTGTGCTTATTGCAATGGTACAGGTTACCGCGGACGAATCGGTGTGTATGAAATTATGACAGTGTCTCCGGGAATCCGCAGAGTTGTATCCGCCGGCGGCGGTGCAGAGGAAATTCAGGATGTTGCTTTAAAAGAGGGAATGACAACGCTGCGTAACGGCGCAGCAAAGCTGGCACTACAGGGTATTACTTCTGTTGCAGAGGTGGAACGCATCGCTACAGAGTAAGCATAAAACAACACAAAGGGGATAGATGAATATGTTTAACATCAACGACTTAATTACGAAGGCAAGTCATGTTGGCTCCTCTGACCTTCATGTTTCGGTTGGAATTCCGCCGAAATGCAGGGTGAATGGAGAACTTATGACGTTGACCGAAGAAGGGGGAATCGTTACACCCGCTGATGCGAAATCATTGGTGGAGCAAATGATTCCGAAACGACTTATTGAGACATTTAACCGCGACGGAGAGGCGGATTTTTCCTACTCTGTGCCAAATGTAGGGCGTTGTCGTGTTAATATTTTTAAACAGAAGGGTGCCATGTCCTTCGTTATACGTCTGATAAATTCAGAAATTCCGGCTCCTGAGAAATTAGGACTTTCGGAGTCTGTCATAAATCTTACGACAAAGAAAAGAGGTCTGATTCTTGTTACCGGACCGACAGGTAGTGGTAAATCCACGACACTGGCGTCGTTAATCAATGTCATTAATCAGAATTACAGCAAGCATATTATTACTTTGGAGGACCCGATTGAGTACTTGCACCATCATGCGAAATCCGTTGTAAACCAGCGTGAAATCGGTCAGGATACCAATTCCTACGCAGCGTCTCTTCGTGCAGCTCTTCGTGAAGACCCGGATATTATCCTTGTAGGTGAGATGCGAGACCTTGAGACGATTTCCACAGCAGTAACAGCGGCAGAGACCGGACATCTCGTTCTCTCTACCCTGCATACTATCGGTGCCGTACCTACGATTGAGCGTATCATCGATGTATTCCCGACTCATCAGCAGGCACAGATTCGTGTGCAGCTTGCCACCCTGCTGGAATCAATTATTTCCCAGCAGTTGTTACCGACGGCAGATGGGAAAGGGCGTGTCGCTGCCTTTGAAGTTATGCACTCTAACAGTGCGATACGAAATCTGATTCGTGAGTCGAAACCGCATCAGATTCCATCCATTATCCAGACAAGCAAAGCGGCTGGAATGATTACGATGGACGACGCATTGTATGATTTATATATGGCACGTAAGATAACAAAACAAGATGCCATCATATTTGCTCAGGACAAAACAGGTTTTGAAAAACGACTAACATTTTAAAGAGGAGGAATTATGGCGAATTTTAAGTATGTTATTACCGACAAATTCGGTAAACAGAGAAAAGGGAATATTGAGTCCACCACGCAGGAAAATGCAGTTGCAAAACTTCAGGCAGATGGGGCAATCGTTCTCAGTATTAAGGAAACAGCAGGTCTGGACGACGCAGCGTGGAATATCCAGATTGGTAGTGGTGTAAAGAAAAAAGATATCACAATTTTTTGTAAACAGTTCCACAGCATTTTAAATGCCGGTGTAACGGTTATTGATGGTTTGCACATGGTAGAGGATCAGACAGAAAATAAAAATCTGAAAAAGTCCATCCATAACGTAGTAACTAATGTGGAAAAGGGTGACAGCCTTGCGAATGCCATGCAGGCAGAGGGAAAGGTTTTTCCGGAGCTATTAATCCACATGGTGGCAGCCGGTGAGGCAACCGGTAATCTGGAAATTGCGTTCGAGCGTATTACTGAGCAGTTTGATAAAGACTTGAAGCTTACCTCTATGATTCGCTCTGCCATGATTTACCCGATTGTCGTCTTGGTAGTAGCGATAGGCGTTGTCATTATTTTGATGACGACGGTTATCCCGAACTTCGTTGAAACCTTTGATGAGATGGGAACCGAACTTCCATGGCTGACGCTGTTCGTTGTGGCAGTGAGTAACTTTATGACGCAGCATTTGTTTGCTATTTTAGTGGCGATAGCTGCATTGGTAGCGTTTATCGTGATTGGGAAAGGAACGGAGCCGGGAAAACAGTTTACCAGCCGTTTATCGCTGATGATTCCGTTGTTTAAGACTCTCACCATTAAAAATGCGGCAGCCAAGTTCTCTATGACGATGTCTACTCTTGTTATGTCCGGTGTCCCGGTGGTGGATTCTTTGGATATTGTCGGCGACGTCATTACGAATCGTGTTGTACGAAAAGCCATCAAAGATTGTAGAGAAGAAGTTATGCAGGGTATTCCGATGTCAGAGCCTTTGGAGGCGTCCGGCATTTTCCCGCCGATGTTGACGCATATGTTGAAAATCGGTGAGGATACCGGTACAACAGAGACTATGTTGGATAAAGTGGCAGAGTATTACGAGGATGAAGTGGAGGAGGCTACAAAGAACCTTACCACTGCGATGGAGCCAATGGTTATTGTCGTGCTGGCAGTACTGGTTGGCGGTATCCTTGGGGCAGTTATGATGCCGATGCTTTCCATTTACCAGAATGCAGGTAATGCGTAAATGAGGGGGTATAGTTTAAAACTATGTATCAAAATAAGAGGTGTGCTTTCATGCAGTGGTAAAGACACCCTAACTCAGACACCAAAATAAGAGGTATAGACTCAGACAGCGTCAAACGGAAACGCTATGCGTTAAAGTTTGCCGCTTGCCTGAGTTAGCCTCTTATTTTTTTCTGTACTTCTGTATGGGGAATTGTTGATGTTTGTGTCGTTTTACGCCCGGAAAAAGCGTAAAGCGATTCTTGACTTTACGTGTGATAGAGAGTACAATGAAATTGGATGGCAGGTTTATGTAGTAATGGGAAGGGAGAGTAATTGGACACAATTGAAAAACAGAAAGAAACGGAGAGCCTGATTCAAAAACTTAATTTGACAAGTGACATGTTTGTCAGCAAGGTGCTGGAGGATTTTGCGTCATTGGAAGAAGTACTGGAGTTGTTGACGGGAAAACATTATCACATAGTCGATGTAAGAACCCAGTACGTCATTCGGCAGTTGGTGACACATTCGGTACAGTTGGATGTATATGCGGAGGAAGAATCAGGCGGCATGGTACATTTGGAGATTCAGAATTGGGATGATGACGACCACATCCGCCGGGTTCGGTATGACCGGAGTTGCATAGACACAGCATTACCGGATAAAGGAACCGATTATCGGGAGTTGCCGGAACTGTTGCAGATTTTCGTGACAAAAAAGGACTTTATCAAAGGTGGCAGTGCGATTTATGACAATTCAAAGCCGTTGTCGGATGGAGTGACGGAACTGTATTTCAATCTTTCAGTGGAGAGCGAAAATGAGAAGATTAGGAAACTGCAAAAATATTTTCTGAATACAGTAGAAGAAAATGAAAGTGAGCATTTTCCTAAACTTGTGGAACGGGTACGGTTTATTAAGTATGGAGAGGGGAAGATGGAAATGTGTGAAATTTTTGACCAAGTAAAGGAAATGGGAAGGGAAGAAGGTCTTGCAGAAGGCAAGGCAGAAGGTAAAGCAGAGGGCATAATACAGTCCTTGAAAAATCTTATTCACAATGCCGGAGTGACAAAGGAGCAGGCGTT
>CAZFHT010000119.1:0-5686 GCA_964518785.1 uncultured Eubacterium sp. | reverse complement strand
CTATTGCTGATTATAGTGTTACTTCGACCGAGCAAATAGTTGGAACAACATATTATCGCAGTAAGATACAGTTTAAAAATGGAAAATGCAGTAATGTTCTAATTGATCATTTGGTTCATGGTGCTATTATGAAAGCATTAGGTTAGAATTGAAACACTAATCAGAAAGGAAAAGAATTAGAAAGCCAAATAATGCAGTCAGCAGTTTGTGAAAATTAAAAAACCGCCTTAATACCGGATGGTATGTCAGGCGGTATGAGAGGTCGGCCAACCAACGAATGGCCAGCCCCCTACTCAATTCTTGCATATGCTTTCGTTATTCAGCTGCAATAGCACTTACAGGACAGGCACCAGCACAAGAACCGCAATCTAAACAAGCAGATGCATCAATCTCATAATGAGCATCGCCCTCAGCGATAGCACCTGCTGGACATTCAGATGCACAAGTACCACAGCTAATGCATGAATCAGAAATTTTGTAAGCCATATCGATATCCTCCTTATAAATTATATTGAACATACAAATATGATAATACAATTTTTATGAAATTACAAGTGTAAAATTTGGCTGGTTTGTGTCAAGCAATCGTTGTTGAAACAATCCTTGACAAGCAGAACAGGAATTACTATAATCAAACATAGCAATTAACCGTAAAGGAGGAAATAGAAAATGAAGGAAGTAACGAAGGATATGGTTATTGGGGATATTCTTGCCGAGGATGCAACGGTAGCACCAATCATGATGGCGTGTGGTATGCACTGTGTCGGCTGTCCGTCATCTCAGGGTGAAACTTTGCAGGAGGCTGCTGCTGTTCATGGACTGAACTGTGATGAGCTGGTTTCCCAGATAAATGAATATCTTAGCAAAAAGAATAGTTGATTTACACCTTATTTTTGCGTTAATTGAAAAAAGAACCATTCAATCAGATTAAAGGGAGAAAAAAATCTTGAATTGAATGGCTCTTTTTTTACAATAAAGCTAATTGGCTGAGTGCCCTATCCTTAATAATTAATTGGTAATGTTCATTAAAATAATCCTGAGTCGCATAAGTAACAAGTTCTTCCTTGCCGTACTCCGAAATCATAGTACAAGCAGACTGGAAACCGGACTTTGCTCCGCCCCGGTTCAGCATTAAATAATAACGGCTGGAGGACTCGTCTTTCCACACAGAGTTCTTGCCGCGATAGGAAGGAGTTACCATATGTGCCACTTCGATAATCGGGTTCAAAGACAGGAAAGAGAATACCTTAACCCGGCTGTTTATGTTTTCGACTTTCTTTTTCTTGCCTTCTTTTTTCTTTTGTTTCTGATTTTGAATCGCCTCGCTGAGAGGGATAAATTCGTGTGTATCGGAAGAAGAATCATTGGCAGCCACTTCTTCAATCAAATCATGGAGCTGTTCAAAACAGTCCACGATTTCAGGTGAATCCAAAAGGCTGTGGTCACTGCCGCCCGTATCGGCAACGTAGTCCTCCTCATCCTCATCATAGTCATCGGCATGAATACCAAATCGGGAAAACTTTTCATCGAATTCCTCAGGGTCATCCACTTTCGTGATAAGAAGTACAAGGGAATCTCTAGAGGTAGGAATTGCTTCTATCATCAAAGGAATATCATCTGCTTCAAAACCAAAATCAATACTTGCCTGTTCCATCATGTCATGAAACAGATCTTTTGCTTTTTCTGAACCATAAGCCAGTTCGCTAATTTTGAGATGACGCTCATTCAGATCGTTCTTGCTCAATGTACAACGAATCTGATTTTCGCTAATTTGTTCAATTTTCACAAGCACACGTCCTTTCTACTATACCTATTTCCTTGAAAAAAAGTATAAGTTATCTTGGGGTTAAAGTCAACCGATTCTTGCAAAATTATGTAATGTTAACTTTTTCCGTCTGAACAGCATTATTTTCCGTCCAGACAACACTTGCCTTTGCGGGGAAATCAACGATATAATAGTGCTTAGGACAAAGCTGGTGCAGTCGGGAGGGGGGTGTTTAGCAAAAAGAAATCGGAGGGAGTTATCTTATGTTTCAATAAAGGTTATCTGTTGTTGTCAATAATTATTCTATCATTCATGTTACGATTCAAGTGAAACAGTAGCAGAAAAAAATAATGAGACTGTCCGTTTTGTCAGGAAACTACAGGGATATGGTTTACATTACGAAGTGCACCTCTTGCGTGTAGTTTTCAATGTGATAAGAGAATGGAGTGTATTATGGTATTATGCAAAAGAAATGGCTTATGGATGAGTGGAAACACGCCAAAGAGAACGGAATTGATGTGGACGTCGGCGGGGTGTCCTACATTGACCGGAGTCCGGAGGAACTTTGGCAGGTCATGCAGAGAGGCTCATATATGCTGGATTATGAGGCAGATTCATTGGGGCGTATTACAGCGCTGCACATTGATAAGGTAGAGCCATCAGATAAAAAAACCTCTCAGAAAGGAAAACGATGCAGAAAAAATTAAAAAAACCAGCCGGAGAAGTTTAAATGAAATAGGAAAACCAGTCAGTGGGAAAAGGAAGGGATTTCTGCTGATTGGTTTTCGGCGTTTTATTCAAGAAAAAATATAAATCAATGGTTTCCCAATGTTGTTTTTTGAAAGAAATTGTGTTAAAATGAAACAAGATTTGGCTAGGGGGAATCGGGGTATGAGAACATATAATCATTTATTTCAAACGATAGATATATTCCACGAATTTGTGGAGGCATTACCTCTGTATGGTGGTAATCCGATTCTTGTGCGGATACACAGCACCATTCATACAAAGGAACAGATGGACGAGCTGGCGGAGGACATTCGGGAGATACTTCCTTCCTCACAGATTATCGGCTGTAGTACGGTGCAGGTAATTTGTGAAGGAAAGCTGTATCCGGAGGCTTGTCTGATTTCGATTACGGTTTTTGAAAATTCAGAGATAAAGACAGCGAGAATTCCATGCGTGGGACCGGAGGGGCAATGGAGACCGGGCCATGTAGTGGCACAAGAGCTGTTGCGAGATGTTATTCTGGGGCAGGAGGGATTTTTGCTGACATTTTTCCCACTGACCTATGGCAAGATTGAGGACTTTGTGGAGACGGTGAACGAATCCGGAGCCAAAGTGAAAATGTTAGGCGGTGCGGCATGCTTTGAAGACGAAGAGGGAATCAACGGGGCAGATGTCGCTTACGTTCTGGAGGGGACAAAGACCTCTTCTACAGAGCTTGTCGTAGCGTTTATTACGGCAAAAGAGCTGTATTCCTACGTAGAGTATGTTTGCGGCGTCGAGGCGGTGGGACGCAAATGTCCGATTGTCAGCAAAGGGTGTGTCATTGATAAAGTTGACGGCGTGGATGGTGCCGAGTGGTATGCCAATTTGCTGGGGGAGGAGTCCTTGCGGGAAAATCCGACATTATCCAATGTATTTCCTGTTGTGAAAAGGGATGGAAAAGGGATTGCCTATTATGTGAACTATGTGGAGCGAGAGGACGAGGGAAAGAGAAAATTTAATCTGGAGTCTTATGGTGAGTTAAAGTGTGGGAGCAATATTTCTCTTGGGTATTTCCATCCTCATAGAATTTTTGAACAAGTAGACGAGCTTTTGAAAAATATTGCCTGCGAGCCGACAGAGACGATTTTTGCCTATGACTGTAATTCCAGAATGAAACTTTTGCACAACTGTGCAAGCTGGGAAATTGCCAATTTTTATACTACTGACATCAGTGGTGCTTTGCTGGCGGGGGAGATTTCGTGCGATAAAGGGTGCAACGTATATGCCAATTTTACATTTGTCATAGCTGCCCTGTCAGAGCATGAGGAATCTCGTGCCATTGTGAGAGGACGGGAACTGCGCAATATTTCGGAGCTGCAGGAAGATAATGTCCAGATGTTGAATTATCTGCTGATGAATGCGAACAAGCATTTGAATGAGGAGTTGCAGGAGCAGCAGACGAAAATGCAGGATGCTATGTTTTACAATCCGGCAGTAGGCGTGGATAACCAGTTGAAATATTTGTATGATGGGGAACAGTTAGAACTTGATAAGCTTGCGATGTTTTCCATGGAAAATGAACGGATGCTGAAATTGTTCTCCGGTATGACAAAGACCTATGGCGTATTGAAGGACAGTTATGATAAAGTAAAAAAATATTATCTCACCAAAGGATTTTATTTATACAGCTATGAGGACAGCTCTCTCCTTGTCGCCGGGGATAAGAGTGTGGCAAGGGTGGATTTTATTGATACGATAAAAAAGATTCAGGAGTTTTTAAACAGCGTTACCTGTGATGATGTTTGTTTGTCTTATTCGGTAGCTGTTGTGTGTGAGAAAAAGGACGCCATTTCCAAAGCCGAGGCGGTACTCCGTTATGGAAGGAGCCACAAGAAAAATTTTGTCTGTGAAGATGAGATGTATGGAGGGGCAAAGCGGAATCAGGAAGAAACTCATATGGTTCGCGTGATTAAGGAGGCTTTGCTGCATAAGAGAGTAATGCCGTATTTTCAAGAGATTCATAATAATAAGGATGATTCCAAGAAAATGTACGAATCTCTCATGAGAATTTTTGATGAAGACGGCAAAATATACTATCCGGACGAATTTCTTCCGGTGGCGAAGGAATATGACCTTTATGAGAGTTTGTCAGAGTTAATGGTGGAAACGGTAATCAATATGTTCTGGGATTTGGACGTGAGAATCACGATAAATTTGAATGTGCAGGACATTTATGACCGGAAAATGATACAGATTATTTTTGATAATATGCAGACCACGCCACGCCCGGAGAACTATGTGTTTGAAATTGTGGAAAGCGAAGAAATTACGGACTATGAGTACATACGGGAATTTGCAGACCGGATTCACCAACTGGGTGCCAAGGTTGCCATTGACGATTTCGGCAGCGGATTTTCAAATCTGCTCCATGTATTGCAGATTGAGGCAGATTATATCAAAATTGACGGGGAGATTATCCGGACAATTACCGAAGACCATCACTGTCTGGAATTTATCCGGCTGATTAACAACTGGTGTGCGAATAACAATCAGGAGGTAATCGCTGAATACGTAGAGAATAAAGAGATACAAGATATTATTGATGATATTGGGGTTTGCCACTCTCAGGGTTACTTCTTCTCCAAACCTCATCGCTGGGGTGAGGACGGTGAGTAGGAGAGGACTGGTTAAATGAAGATAGCGATTAATCAACACTGACGTGTTTATAGTTAGAAGTTGCTAAAGTAATTTCGGCTTTCCGCATTGTTTTGTTATTTTAAGTATTGACAAAAATAAAAAACAATGTAAAATAGGTAGTAGGCTACCTAATGAGGAAGGAGTTTTTTATGAAGTATGATTATCCGCCGGGAGTTCGCTTTGCGATTCTCGATAAAACCTTTAAACGGAAACTGGAGGAAAGAGCCGCTGAGAAAGGGCTGACTGCCGTACAGCTCCGGGTACTTGGCGAACTTAGACATCTTGAAGTTTCCGGCGTGAATGAAATCAATCAAAGAGATTTGGAAAATGCGGTTTCCGTCACGCATCCGACTATGACTGAAATTATTAAGAGACTTGAAAAAAAGGGGGCGGTTGTCTGTACGGTCAGCAGTACAGATAAGCGCTATAAGAAAATCAGCAGCACACCGGATTATTCAAATATCCACACAGAACTTGAAGAATTAGACCGTTTGGTCTTTAAGGAATTGTGTG
>CAZFHT010000118.1:0-5738 GCA_964518785.1 uncultured Eubacterium sp. | reverse complement strand
GAGCACATGATCCTTAGTCATGCCTGTCTGCCAATTCCAGCAACTCCGCATATTCTGTCAGTTAAATCAAATAAATCAACCAACGAGTAGTATCATACCAAAAAAACATGGGAATGTCAACCTTGAATTTGAATTTGATTCATATTACAATAAACAGAGGAACTGTCTCCCAATGAGCACTGTTAGCTCTGTAAGGAGCGAGAAAGCACGCACAATATGTGCGTGCGGCAGTGCGAATACAAGGAGGTGGTCCCTCTGAACAGTAGGAATAGGAGGAAAGAGAAAATGAAACGAACTTTATGCTTATTTATGGCGGCTGCGCTTATTTTGACAGCATTGGCGTACCCAACGCCGAGAAAAAGTCTGGCTGCAACGGAAAGTGAAACGGAGACTGCAGAGGAGAAAGACCAAAAAGTTATAGTAATTGATGCAGGACATCAGACTCATGCCATGAGTGCCACCGAACCGATTGGTCCCGGCTCGTCCACCAAAAAGGCAAAAGTTACGGGGGGAGCTACCGGATGTGCTACCCATTTGCCGGAATACAAATTAAATCTTCAGATAGCGAAGAAACTGAAAAAAGAACTTGTTAACCGGGGTTACAAAGTGGTCATGGTCCGCACAAAGAACAACGTAAAGATTTCCAATGTTCAGCGGGCGAAGATTGCCAATAAAAATAAGGCGGATGCATTTATCCGTATTCATGCGAATTCATCTGAAAATTCCGGTGTGAAAGGAGCATTGACCATTGCACCGCAAAATGACAATCCTTATATGTCCAAAAAGGTGCGGAAAAAGAGCCAGCAGCTTTCCAAAAAGGTACTCAGTGCTTTCTGTGAGGAGACGGGTGCGAAAAATCGGGGCGTGATGTATACGAACAGTATGACAGGGATTAACTGGTGTGAGGTTCCGGTTACCATCGTGGAGATGGGATTTTTGAGTAATGCGTCCGAAGACCGGAAAATGTCGATGGTGTCTTATCAAAATAAAATGGTCAAAGGAATTGCAGACGGCATAGATGATTTTCTGTTGTAAACAGTGTTTGACAAATGACAAAATTCTTGTAAAAAACGAGAAAAATGGTAAAATGGAAGTAAGTACATTAGTGTTTAATTAACTACATTTTATCATGGTTACAGAAAGGCGGGGATTACAATGAAGAAGGTTATAACGATTTCAAGACAGTACGGAAGCGGTGGAAGAGAGATAGGTCGTCGGCTGGCAGAGGCTTTTGATATTCCATTTTATGATAACGAAATTATATCGAGGGCAGCAAAAGAGACAGGATTTGCAGAGGCAGCATTTGAGCAGGCAGAAGACAAAGCGACGAACAGTCTTTTGTATTCAATCGCTATGGGCATGAACGTTTATTCCAGTGTTGATGTGGGGTATGCCGGATTATCATTGGATGACAGGATTTTTCTTGCTCAGTCCAATGTGATTCGCAAGGTGGCAGAAGAAGGTCCTTGTGTGATTGTGGGGAGATGTGCGGATTACATTTTAAAGGAGAGAACGGACGTGGTAAATCTGTTTATCAGTGCGTCTCCGGATTTCCGTATCAGACGATCCATACAGATTGATTCCCTGCCGGAATCAAAAGCGGCGGAAATTGTTTTGAAAAAAGACAAGAGCCGGGCAAATTATTATAAGTATCATTCCGGTGAGCGCTGGGATAATCTTTTTAATTATGATTTGGCGGTTCGAAGTGACCTCTGCGGCATAGAGGGAACGGTGAGCTGCCTGAAAACATATTTAGACAACATAGGATAGAGAGAGGAACAAAATATTATGGCACAGAAAATACGCACAAGATTTGCACCAAGCCCGACGGGAAGGATGCACGTAGGAAACCTGAGAACCGCTTTGTATGCTTATTTGATTGCAAAGCATGAGGGAGGAGATTTTCTCCTTCGTATCGAGGACACCGACCAAGAACGTTTTGTAGAGGGGGCATTGGAACTCATTTACAAGACGATGAAAGAAACCGGACTGGAGCATGACGAGGGACCGGACAAGGACGGCGGCTGCGGACCGTATGTTCAGAGTGAACGGATGAAGACCGGAATGTATCTGGACTATGCGAAAGAGCTGGTCGAAAAAGGAGAGGCGTACTATTGTTTCTGCACGAAAGAGCGTTTGCAGAAACTTCATGACGAGGCTGCGGCAAACGGCGAGGAGGCGGCAAAGTATGATAAGCATTGTCTGTCTCTGTCAAAGGAAGAGGTGGAGGAGAAACTGGCTGCCGGAGTGCCTTACGTCATTCGTCAGAACAATCCGACAGAAGGGGAAACTACCTTTGATGATGTGATTTATGGCAAGATTACCGCACCGAATGAGGAGCTGGACGATATGATTCTCATTAAGTCAGACGGTTATCCAACCTACAATTTTGCCAATGTCATTGATGACCATTTGATGGGAATTACTCATGTAGTAAGAGGAAATGAATATTTATCCTCGGCACCGAAATACAATCGTCTATATGAGGCGTTTGGCTGGGAGGTTCCGGTATATGTTCATTGTCCGACGATTACTGATGAGAACCATAAAAAATTGTCCAAGCGTCATGGGGCGTCTTCGTTTGAAGACCTTATGGATTTGGGATTTGTACCGGAGGCAGTTGTCAACTATGTGGCACTGCTTGGGTGGAGCCCTGCGGAGGATAGAGAAATTTACAGCCTTCAGGAATTGATTGAGGCATTTGATTACACCCGCATTAACAAATCTCCGGCTGTTTTTGACATGGTAAAACTGAAATGGATGAATGGAGAATACATCAAAGCCATGGAGGATGAGCGTTATTATGAATATGCCATCCCGGAGATTAAGAAGGTCATTAAAAAGGATTTGGATTTGAAAAAGATTGCCGGACTGGTGAAAACCCGGATTGAAGTATTCCCGGACATTGCGGAAAAGATTGACTTCTTTGAGGAATTACCGGAATACGACGTGGCGATGTACACGCACAAGAAAATGAAGACCAATTCGGAGAACTCCCTTGAGGCGTTGCAGGAATTACTTCCACGCTATGAGGCATTGGAGGATTTTTCGATTGCCGGTATTGAGAAAACGGCGATGGATTATGTCGCTGAAAAAGGCTGTAAAAATGGTCAGGCATTGTGGCCGTTGCGTACTGCTGTATCCGGCAAACAGATGACACCGGGCGGTGCTTATGAAATTATGGACATTCTTGGCAAGGAAGAGTCCCTTGAGCGTATCAGAAAGGGCATTGAGTTACTGAATGAAACAAAATAATCAACAATGTGAGGCCATCTGTCACAAGGATGGCCCCATGATGGTTTTAGCAGGTCCCGGTGCCGGGAAAACGTATGTAATCACAAACCGGGTGAAATATCTGGTGGAGGAGTACGGTGTCAGACCGGAAAAAATTCTTGTAGTGACATTTTCTAAGGCGGCAGCAGTGGAGATGCGGGAACGGTTTGACGGTTTGATGGAAGGTGCTCGTCTCCCGGTGAGATTTGGTACCTTCCATTCTGTGTTTTTCCAGATACTTCGGGCGGCTTATCATTATGAAGCGAAGGACATTGTGACGCCGGCACTCAAGTATCGTTTTTTGGAGGAGGCACTGGATGATATTCACTATGAGGTGGAGGACCGGAAAGAATTTTTAGAAGATATTGAAAAAGAGATTAGCAAAGTAAAAGGCGACGGCAATGACGTTGACTGCTATTATTCCGTTAACTGCCCGGAGCAGGTGTTCCGGGACATTTACCATGGATACCAAAACCGTCTCCAGAGACACCGGGCACTCGACTTTGATGATATGGTCGTCTATACCTATCAGTTGTTAAAGGCAAGGCAGGACATTCTTTCCCGGTGGCAGCAGCAGTTTACCTATATTCTCATTGACGAATTTCAGGATATTAACCGTCTGCAATATGAAAATATAAAAATGCTGGCTGCTCCGGAAAATAATTTGTTTATTGTGGGAGATGATGACCAGTCGATTTATGGCTTTCGCGGTTCAAGACCGGATATTATGCTCGCATTTCCGAAAGAATATCCGAAGGCGGCACAAGTTACGCTGGGGGTAAATTATCGTTCCTCATCACAGATATTGACCGCCGCCGGAAAGTTGATTGGAAATAACAAAAAGCGTTATCGCAAAAAACTGACCTCCTCTGCCGGAAAAATAGAAGGCGTTCACATCAGCCGCTGCAAGGATTTGTCTTCGGAGTCGGAGAAGATTGCCGGGCAGATAAAAAAATATAATCAGGAAGGAATTCCTTATGAAAAAATGTCAGTTTTATTCCGCACCAATATGCAGATGCGAATACTGGCAGGGAAATTGATGGAACGGGGAATTCCCTTTTACATGAAAGAAAATCTGCCGAATATGTTTGATACATGGCTGGCAAAGGACTTGCTTTGTTATATCGAACTGGCACTGGGGGACCGGAGCCGGGCAAAATTTTTGAAAATCTGCAACCGTCCGGTGCGTTATCTGAGCCGGGCAGCGTTTGATACGGAGGAAGTAAATTTTTCCGCACTGAAATCATATTATGTAAAGAAGGACCAGATGTGGATGCTGGAGAGGATTGACGACTTTCAAAATGAACTGCGTACAATCCGTACATTGTCTCCGTACTCTGCCATAAACTACATCCGCAAGGGAATCGGCTACGACGACTTTTTGGAGGAGTATGCCAAAGACAGAAATGTGAACCCGGAGGACTGGCTGGAGGTATTGGAAGAAATTCAGGAGACAGCGAGGGACTGCAAGAGTATACCGGAGTGGCTGGATTTTGTGGAAAACTACGGTGAGACACTGGAGGAACTTCGAAAAGAACAAAGGCTGCGTCAGGAGGAGAGAGAAGGCGTGGCACTTATGACTATGCATGGGGCAAAGGGATTAGAGTTTGATGTCGTATTTGTGCCTACGGTCAATGAAGGAGTCAGTCCGTACCGCAAGGCGATTCAATCCGGAGACATCGAAGAAGAACGGCGGATGCTCTATGTGGCAATGACAAGGGCAAAGACGCACCTTCATTTATCCTTTGTCAGAGAACGGTTCCATAAATCCATCGAGCCGTCAAGATTTTTGTATGAGATTAGTCCGGAGTTAAAGAATGGCGGGGCGTCTCTGAACAGTAACGAACAATAAGTGACAGGAGGAATGTGAAATGGCTACAATTGCAGGCGTACTGATTCTTGCATTGATTTTAATTGCGTGTATTTTTATGCTGACCTATGCGGCTCATGATAAAGCGGAAGGGGAGGACTGTGAGCAGGAACAGTGTGATGGTGATTGCTTTCACTGCGGAAAAAAAATCGGCTGATTTATCAGCCGATTTTTTGGTCATTATCTAGTTTTTAATCATTATCTAGTTTTTTCGTGATAAACTGGTCCCAGATGCTATCGTCTTCCTCATCTTCAACGTCTTCTTCCTCTGAGATGTCCTCATCCTCAAATTCGTCATCCATAATCTGCTGGAATACTTCTAACAACTCTGCCAGCAGTTCATCATCTTCGATAATGGAAAATTCGAACTCTTGCTTGCCGTTATTTTCCGCAGCGTCCAGACCGAAGAAATACACCTCCTGCTCAGGATTGTCCTCCTCTGCCAATACGGCGTAATCCTGTCCGTTATATTCAAAGATACACTGCATGGCGCAGTCAATACTTTCGCCATCCTCGTTTTCTAAAGTGACTACGGCATCCTCCAATTCGCTGTAATCTATTTCTGCCATTGTTACCCTCCTTGTATTTGCTATAT
>CAZFHT010000117.1:0-5789 GCA_964518785.1 uncultured Eubacterium sp. | reverse complement strand
ACCCAGGGGACAAAAATTACACCAAATATGGCAGGGATATGCATAAGCTTTATCCGGCTGTTATGGATTTTCCTGCACCATGGTGCGACTGTTTTGTGAACTGGTGTTTCAATGAAGCTTATGGCAAATCTATTGCCAAGGAATTGTTAGACGGTAATTTTGATGATTATACGGTGGCATCTGCAAGATTCTACAATAAAAGAGGGGACTGGCATAACCATCCCCGAAAGGGTGATCAGATTTTCTTTAAAAATTCGTCAGGGGTTATATGCCATACAGGACTGGTTTATAAAGTAGATAAAACCAAAGTTTATACTATTGAAGGCAATACATCCAGTCAGCCTGGAGTTGTTCGAAATGGTGGGTGTGTCCGCAAGAAAGAGTATCCGTTAAGTTATCCGCGAATTGCCGGGTATGGAAGACCGGATTACGAAAAAATCTTAAAATGATTGCACATAAGTAAATGAAACGAGGGTGATACAGATGGAAGAAGTTACAAGGCCGGTGAATACTACTGCTGCGGCGAAATCGGCAGAAAGGACACAAACAGTGCCGGGAAAGGGAGACAGAGATGGAACTGGTAATAATACAGGTATCATGGATAGTGATTTTATTCCGTTGGATGAACTGGTGTATGCACCGTTGCACGCATTAGCGGAATCGAATTTGCAGCTTCGCTCACATGTGATTGAATGTATAAAACAGATGGGAACTACCCAGCAGAATGGACAGGAAGAGATTATACACTTGAATAACATGAATATTGCGTATGATCAGATTCGTCAGGATTCTGATGACAGTTACAGTGTGGAAAATTTACAGCTGCAAGTACCTATGTTATCCATTGTACCGATTTCGAATCTCAATGTGGAGAGAGCGACCATCGATTTTTCTTCTGAAATACGTGTTACCAATGAGCAGAATGGAAGGTATCAAATCAACGGACGTATCTGTTCTCCGGAACAGAGGGACAGCAATTATCTGCCTAGAGTCAGTTACAGCATGAAAGTAAAATCCATGCCAGCGACGGAGGGGATACTCAGATTGACAGATTTGCTCAATACAAATCATATTGCCAAGCAATTGGATTCCACCCCGGTTACGGTGGATGGAAATTTGGGAACAGACGACCAGAAACAGACATGGCAGCGGTTGGCTGAGCTCAGGGCAAAAGTTAAAAAACTCCGTTCACTATACCAGAAAGTGGAAGATTCTCTCGCAGAGCAGGAACGTCTTCGTGAGATTAGTAATGATGCTAATGCAGCAGATACGGCTGCGGTTGATCGTGAATATTATTTAAAAACGCAATCGGATATTGCTAATTCTATTATCTGGTATGAAGACCAGATAATGAAACTGCAGGTTTCTGAGGAAAACGACATTATCCGCACTCAAGAAAAGGATAGAGAGGTGTAGGAAATGTTCGGTGAAGGAAAGGAAGTCGGCAGGGAAGAAATGGAAAGAATATTGAGGGAATACAGCGGAGAGTTGTTTGTGAATCTTAATTATCGTTTGCTCAGGGATTCTTCCAACAGAGAAGATGAGGAAGGAAGAATTTTATGGGTAGACTCACTGGAATGTAGTTTTAAGTGACAGAAGTGAAAAAGGAGGGATAGTATGTCAGTAGCAGAACAATTTGGCGGACTGGATATGAAGAACCTGATTGGGGCACCATTGTCCGCAGCGGCAGAATCCAGCGTGCTGCTTGCACGTTCTACCGCAGATTTTATTAACACAGTAGGCTTTGATGCCGATGGAAAGGTAAGAAATGTAACTTTTGGATATCAGAAACTGACACCAAATGATGATGGAACCAGTGAACTTCAGGGAATGAAAGTGGACGTGCCAATGTTGGCAATTGTGCCGATTCCAAATCTTCAGATTGACGAGGTTAACATCTTGTTTGATATGGAAGTGAAACAGAGTGAGAAGAGCGAAAATGCTACGGATATTGGTGCCACGTTAAGCGGTTCGGCAAAATTTGGCCCTATCAAGGTCAGCGTTTCAGGAAGTGTCAGTTCCCATATGGATAATACAAGAAGTTCTGATAATTCAGCCAAGTATCATGTGGACGTCAGGGCAACGAACCACGGAATGCCGGAAGGTCTGAGTCGTGTTCTGGATATGATGGCAGTCAGTATTTCACCGGTACTGGTAAGTACAGAACTTAAGGATGGGGACGGTCAGTCTCTGACTGACAAGAGCAAGATGCGTGCTGAGAAAAATCGTCAGCTTCGCAATAAAGTGCAGAAATTAGAGAGGCAGTATGATGCTGCAAAACAAAGTCTTGACAGCAATATTCAGCAATTGAAGAGTGTTGCTTCCGCACAGCAGAATGCATATAGCTCGGATGCGGCAGCGGATATGGGAAAAATCAGTGACGATGACCCGGAAAAAGAACAAAAGATAGATGCGATTAATTCAGCGATGGAAAGCGTCGGCAACGTATGGAATGATTTCCAAAATCACACTGGTGACAGCATAAAACTGTTAGTGGATGCCAGTGGTGATACGTTGCCGGATCAGGTGTCTGATTTGTTTGGATTGAAAGCTTACAGTGACGGCAGTGTTGTTGACTATGATGATAACAGTTTGAAATATAAGCCGTTACTGGCTGCTCAGAATGCTGCATTTAATGCACAGAAACAGTTCGACACGGTAGAGCAGAACTATTTGCAGGCAAAGGCAGCATACAATGACGCAATTATGGGTATTGATGATGAACAGAGTGCATCGGATACGCAGAATTCTTCTTCCGGTAAGCGTACGCCTGACAGCAGTGATACAGATGATACAGAGAACGAGTAGAAAAATAGGGGGAATAAGCAGAGGTGATAGGTGATGGATGAGAAGGAAAAATTAACTTTGCAGGATGTTCATTATGTTAAGCTGGTCTCCATTGGCAGTGTCAACCCTAACAATCTCTTATCTGACAAGGCAAGAGAAAAGCAGGTTGAACTGTTAAACCGCTGTCTTAATGACTATCCCAAGGGAATCATTATGGGCAAAGATAAGACTATCGGACGATATATGCTCGGAGAACATGAACTGACATTGGAACGGGTAACCTATCACATCGGATTCCGGAGGCGGCCGCCATGGGATGAAGAGCAATAGTGTGGGAAATGTCGTAAATCAGTACAGCGAATAATCAGAAAATTTTGAATGGAGGTTTTAATATGGAGTATTCTATAAGTTACAAGTATCAAAGGTCTGATTACCCTTTTGATGATGTTATAGACAATGAAAAATCAAGAAATCATATAATATCTTATCCGTTTATGCTCTCTTTTGCAATCACAACATTGGTTTATCTTGCCAATAATGAAGATGAAAATAATTTAAATAAGTTTTTGGAATTTGCCCAAAATAGTGGTATTCCCGGCTTTGTTACTGACTCACAGGATGCAAAGGCTGCAAAGGATGCATGGAATAAAAAGAAAGCTTTATTCACACTAAATGAGAAGGATAAATGGTACTGTGGTAATCTTTCGGAAAGTAAACCAGGGATAGGTGCCAGAACAGAATTGTTGCCATATATGGCTTGGGCGAAAAGTAATTTGTTTATTGGACCGAAAGCCTGTTATAGAATGGATGACCCAAGTCAAAGAAGAGAGGAAATTCCGAACAGCATGATAGAAAAACACAAAAGTGCCAGTGAAAAACTGCTAAATTTTTGGAATGAAAACATAAGTTCATCTCGAATTGTCGGTGAGAATAATCAGGAGGTGAAGATTCATGTTAATGAAAAACCTAAGACTTCTTTAAAGACTTTTGTAGGAATGTTTTTAGATTATTTAAACAGTTCCAATGAGTATCACGAAACAGTTTGCGGCGACTGGCTGGTATATGATTGCAGTAATGGAATGGAGGGAAAATATTACTGTTTTATTTTTAGTCCTTCGTGGAAACCAGATCAGTTTAAAAAGTATTCACGCTACAAATTTTGTTTAAATACTGACAGCAGAAGTAAAAGTATTCAAAAGAATTGCTATGTGAAATTAAAAGATTTGAGTGGTAGTGTGGGTGAATTGTTAAAGGGAAACCCGACGCAAAAAGAGTTGAACGAGACCGTTTCAAATTTTGTGTAAACACAAAAAACTGACATAAGATTTATTGATAGTTACTAAGGGCAGAGACTAGATTTTGGTTTTCTGTCCTTAACTGCATTATACAATGAAATTTTGGTGTGTCAAATAAAACCTGTTTATCATTTCGGATTTTATGATTCAAATTTTTTCAGCCGTTCTTCGAAATAGATTTCCAGCTACGATCGGATTTGAGACCAGTCCCGGCGGCGACCGGTCCATTTTTCCGTAATGTCCATGGTGGCTAAATACAGTATTTTCAAGAGGCTGTCATCACTTGGAAATATGGTTTTGCTTTTGGTCACCTTGCAAAGTTGCCAGTTGAATCCTTCAATGGCGTTGGGGACATTCCCTAGTTTCCGTCGTAGCCGCACCTACGTCTGAAGATTAATTGTGTTCTTATCAGGTAGGAGGCTAACCGTTAGCTGATTGGCTTTCCTCTTGTGCCATCGTGTATATGAGTAGCAGTAAGTATGGATGTATATTTATTAGTCCCAGCTTGCTGCTGCTTTTTATGTTTGGGCGAATTATTTAGCATAGAAAGAATCCTAAAGTGTGGACGCCTTAGATATTAGAAATCGGAACAGTACCATCTGAAAAACACTTGGCTGCGAGCGTAAAACGCTCCGCAATGAGCGCAAAACGACACTTGACTTTACGCAGGATAGGCGTTGCAATAAAGTTGCATGGGATAGGTTTTGTGGTAATGGGAAGGGAGACTTAAGTGAAAAAAGAAAGCGACAAAATACTGTGGCATCTGGGGGTTTATGGTGCCGCAGAACTGGAATTAGTGAGAAACAAGGATGAACTGGAATTCGAACGGGAATACAATCTCAGCAAGGAACCTTTGCGGGTAGATTTGCTTATTGTGAAGAAACGGGAAAATGTGGAGATTGAAAATGAGATTGGACGCATTTTCAAGAAGTTCAATGTACTGGAGTACAAAAGCCCGGACGATGGCATGACGATAGACGACTATTTTAAGACAGTCGGGTATGCCTGCCTTTACAAAGGCTTGGGCGAGACGGTCAACGCAGTTCCGGCGGAGGAGCTGACGGTTTCGTTATTCCGGGAGACGTATCCAAGGGAAATGATGGAGGGACTGGAAAAGCTGGGAGCCGTGATTGAGGAGAAGTTTCCGGGCATATACTATGTGAGAGGAATCGGACCCTTTAACACCCAGGTTGTAGTGACCGGGCAGCTGAGCAGGGAGTCCCACAGCAGCCTGCGTGTTCTGTCGAAGAATGTGCAGGAAGAGGATGTCCGGAGATTTATACTCGATTCGGAGCAGTTGAACACGCCGGGCGACAGACATAACGTGGATGTGGTTCTGCAGGTCAGTGTTTCGGCGAATCAAACGGTTTATCAAAAGTTGAAGGAGGGCGTGGCTATGTGTGAAGCATTGCGGGAACTGATGAAGGATGAGATTGAGGCAGAGGTGGCACGGGGTGTGGCAGAAGGTGAGGCCCGTGGCGAAGTCCGTGGTACACAGAATACGACGATTACTTTAATTCGGGCACTGATGGATTCATCGGAGATTGATGTAAAGGAGGCAATGGTGCGTCTCCAGATACCGGTGGATAAGAGGGAGGAACTGGAACAGAAAATTGTTTCCCTTAGATAAAAGAGGGAGCAGTCCGGAAAGGCAATGTCACTAAGTTAAGATTGATGAAAAGGCTTCTATACTATTTCAAAATAGTA
>CAZFHT010000116.1:0-5905 GCA_964518785.1 uncultured Eubacterium sp. | reverse complement strand
TACGGTTTTTCATCAACCTCTCCATACCATGGTCAATGTGCATTTCCGTACGGGTATCTACGGAGCTTGTAGCCTCGTCCAACACAAGAATCGGTGCTACGGAAATTGCGGCTCTGGCAATATTCAAAAGCTGACGCTGACCTTGGCTGAGGTTCGTTCCATCCCCCTCCAGCATCGTGTCATAACCATCCTCCAGCCGCATGATAAAGGAGTGGGCGCTGGCTGTCTTTGCTGCCTGCTCAACCTCCTCGTCGGTAGCGTCCGGACGTCCGTAACGAATGTTTTCACGAACCGTTCCACTAAACAAATGGGTATCCTGTAACACCATCGCAATGTGACTTCGCAGACTGTCACGTTTGTAATCCTTCAAGTTCACGCCATCAATCGTGATGGTTCCTTCCTCAATATCATAAAAGCGGTTCAAAAGATTCGTAATGGTAGTCTTTCCTGCCCCGGTAGAACCAACAAAGGCAACCTTCTGTCCTGCGTGGGCATAAAGGTTAATGTCCTTCAAAATCGTTTTATCCGGATTGTAGCCAAAGGTCACGTGTTCCATAATTACTTCGCCCTTGACATCCCCCATCTCAATTGCCTCCGGTGAATCTTCCTTCTCCGGCTCCATATCCATAACAAGGAATACACGCTCTGCACCTGCCAGTGCCGAGAAAATCGTATTTACCTGCATGGACAACTCGTTGATTGGACGGCTGAACTGTCTGGAATAATTTACGAAAATTGTTAAACCTCCCACTGTCAGTGAGCCTCCCAGAACAAACAGAGCGCCGACCGTTGCGGTCAGTCCATAGCAGACCTGCCCGATATTTCCCATAACCGGTCCCATGATGGCACCGAAGAACTGTGCTTTAATCTGCTTATTTCTCAAATCATCATTTAATTCCGTAAACTCCTCTACCGCTTTTTCTTCATGGCAGAAAACCTTGACAACCTTCTGTCCGGTCACTGTCTCCTCAATGTAACCATTCAGCGTTCCCAATGCACTCTGCTGTTCCCGGTAATACTTCGAACTTCTCTTGGCAATGCTGCCGCCTGCCTTAATCATCACCGGAACAAGAATGATGGTAAGCAGTGCCAGCCACACATTTTCCGACAGCATGATAACCAGCGTACCTACAATACTGATAACACCGGACAACAACTGCGTTACAGTGTTGTTCAAAAGTTCGCCGATGGCGTCAACATCATTGGTAAAACGGCTCATGATATCTCCGGTACTATGGGTATCAAAATAGCGTACCGGCATACCCTGTAAATGGTCAAACAAATCTTTACGAATCCGCAGCAATGCCCGCTGGGACACGCCAATCATAATCCGCTGCTGCAAATAGCTGGAAATAATTCCGGCACCGTACACAGCTAACATTGTCAATATTCCATACATCAGTTTCAATGTTGCTGCGGTCAGCAAAGCAGCTCTCTCTCCTGCCTGTGCTGAAACAATCTCTCCGGCAGAAACAGTCAGATGGTTGATAATCGGTTTCAAAAGATAAGAGCCTGCCAGCATTGTCGCACTGCTGACGATTACACAAAGCAGCGCTGCCACAATCCTTCCAATATCTTGTTTCATATAGGAAAGAAGTCTTCTTACAACCGTTCCGGCATTTTTCGGTTTTCCTCCCGGCATGCCCCTTCCCGGACCTCCCGGGCCTCCCGGTCCTCCATGTCTTGGACTCATCCTGCCACCTCCTCTTTATCTTTCTGAGAATAGTAAATTTCCTTATAAGTATCACAATTTTTAATGAGTTCATCGTGAGTACCCTGTCCCACGATACGGCCTTCCTCCATAACAAGAATCCGGTCTGCATACTCGACAGAGGAAATACGCTGAGCAATGATAAGTTTTGTCGTATCCTTCAGGGAAGTGGAAAAACTCTGTCGGATTTTCGCCTCAGTAGCGGTATCGACTGCACTGGTACTGTCATCCAAAATCAAAATTTTCGGTTTCTTCAACAACGCTCTGGCGATACAAAGTCTCTGTTTCTGACCACCGGAAACATTGACACCGCCCTGTCCCAGCTCAGTTTCATAGCCATGTGTAAAATCTTTTACAAACAAATCCGCCTGAGCTGCCTCTGCCATTTTATGAACCTCTTCGTCTGTGGCATTTTCATCACCCCAGCGGAGATTTTCCATAATTGTACCGGAAAACAGTGTATTTTTTTGCAGCACCATGGCAACACTGTTTCGCAGATTTTCCAAGGAATATTCTTTTACATTAACACCGTCTACCAGCACTTCACCCTCGTCACAATCATAAAGGCGGGGAATCAACTGCACCAGTGAGCTCTTACCGGAGCCTGTGGAACCGATAATACCGATAATCTCACCCGGATTGGCGGTAAATGTAATATCCTGCAATACATTATTTTTATGTTTTTTGTAATAACGGAAACCAACATGACGGAACTCAACTTTTCCGGTGGTAACCTGTCGGTCTTTTTCGGTGGCGTCATCATCATTCAAATCAACTTCGGTATTTAACACTGCTGTGATACGATGAGAAGATGCGACAGCTCGGGAACCCTGAATAAAAATCATGGAAACCATCATCAGGGACATCAAAATCTGTGTCACATACGTAGTGAAGGCTGTCAAATCGCCAACCGGCATATCACCTACCAAAATCTGTTTGCCGCCAAACCATACAACTGCCATCGTCGTGATATTCATGGCAAGCGTCATAATCGGCATGGTCATAATGACAATTTTCATTGCCCGCAGTGTTTTGTCTTTTAATTCACTGCTCGCCTCGTCAAACGTCTCTTTTTCGAAATCATCCCGCACAAACGATTTTACTACTCGCTGATTCGTGATATTTTCCTGAATTCGGGAATTCAAGGCATCAATTTTTTTCTGCATGACGTCAAATCTCGGAAATGCTGTCTTCATAATAAGAGCCAGCGCCACAACCAAAACCGGAATCACGACACAGAGCACCATTGCCAGTCTGGCATTCATGATAAATGCCATAATCAAACCGCCAATCAACATACCCGGTGCACGAAGCAACATACGAAGTCCCATGGACACGACATTTTGCACATTGGTAATATCGTTTGTCAGGCGGGTAACAAGTGAACCCGTAGAAAATTTTTCAATGTTGGCAAAGGAAAATGTCTGCACTTTAGCAAACACATCTTGGCGAAGGTCTGCTGCAAAATTTACGGATGCTTTGATGGAAAAATACGCTCCCATCACGCCTCCCAACATCATGAGAAGAGCTGTCAGAATCATTGCCCCTCCAATTAAAATTACAAAGCCGGAGCCTTTTGCCTCCACACCCTGTGCCTGCCCACATCCGATATTGATGATAATGGACATCAGTTTCGGCAGAATTACTTCTCCCAGAACCTCTACAATCATAAAAAGCGGTCCCAAAATAAATGCCGATAAATAAGGTTTTACATACTTTTTATACTGTCTCATTTTGTCCTCCTTCTTTCTTTTTTGCCATCTGCTGCATATTTTCATATATGCGGTCCAGATAATGACAGAGCTGTTCCCGTTCTTCAGCGGAAAATCCCCGGCACATTTCCCGGTCCAGCGTGTCAAAAAATTCTCCACTCTCTTCTACAATCCTTTTTCCTTCTTCGGTGAGTTCGACAAAATTTACACGATTATCGTCTCTTCTCGTCCTTTTGGAAATCAAGCCTGCTTTTTCCATGGATTTCAGCGTCACAGCAACCGTAGCCGGTGACACCTCCAGCTTTTTCGCCAGCTCAACCTGAGAAGAAAACCGTCCGCAAGCCAGCGTCATCAGTAAACGATGCTGGGCACTATGGAGACCTACGCCATCCAGATTTTTGTTTAACATCCGCTTATGCATCTGGTTGGTCAGAATCATCCGGTGAACAACATCTCTCGGACCATAGGATTCCTTCGATTCCTTCATCCTCACATTTTTGCACCTCTCTTTTGTCTTAACACTGTTTTAAAATAGTTTACATTCTAATCATTAGCATGTTAATTATAAGGGTTTTCAGAAAAATGTCAAGGGCAGATTCACATTTTTCATATTTTTTTCATACATTATACTAATAGTTTTCTCTTCACGCAGGACATTTCCTGTGCTGACATTTTCAATGGGAGGTTATCATGGAATACGGAAAATTAAATGTCAATGTTGTATCAACCCGGGACAGTCGTCCTGTAAACGGAGCGAAAATACGAATCACCACAGAAAATGAACCGGATAAAACAATCGAAGAGGCAGCCGCCAATTCAGAAGGGCAGCTAAATAATGTCGAGCTGGAGGCGCCACCGGTAGAATATTCGATGGAACCCTCCGCAAATAAACCTTATTCCGAGTATACAATCTACATCAGTGCTCCCGGATTTGAAACAGTAGAAGTAAGCGGTGCCGAAATTTTTTCCGGAGAAACCGCTATCCAAAATGTATCGCTTCTCCCGGTGGACGAAACAGAACCAAACAGTGCTGAACTGTTTGTCATACCGGACCACACCCTCTGGGGAGACTATCCTCCGAAAATCGCCGAGAGCGAAATAAAAACCGTAGGGGATTCCGGGGAAATTGTTTTAAGCGAGGTCGTCATCCCGGAGTATATGGTCGTTCACGACGGACCGCCAAAGGACTCCAGTGCCAAAGACTATTATGTGAAGTATAAAGACTATATTAAAAATGTGGCAAGCAGTGAAATTTACTCTACTTGGCCGAAGGCAACGATTCAGGCAAATGTGTTGGCAATCCAATCCTTTACGCTGAACCGGGTCTATACGGAATGGTACCGGAACAAGGGGTATGATTTCACCATCACGACCTCCACTGCCTATGACCACAAGTGGGTTCCGAACCGAAATATTTTCGAAAGCATCAGCAATGTGGTGGACGAAATTTTCAGCAATTACCTCTCCCGTCCCAATGTTGAGCAGCCGATTCTGACACAGTACTGCGATGGAAAAAATGTCTCGTGTCCGAACTGGCTGAGCCAGTGGGGTTCCAAGTCACTGGGTGACCAAGGCTATACCGCCATTGAAATTCTGCGGAACTATTACGGAGATTCTATCTTTATCAATGAGACAGAAGAAATTTCCGGAATTCCTTCATCCTATCCCGGGGCTCCCCTGCGAACAGGCTCCTCCGGAGAAAAAGTTCGGCAAATGCAGCGTTTTCTCAATGCAATTTCCAATGCTTACCCTCTGATTCCGAAAATTGCCGAAGACGGCATATTTGGTCCTTTGACCGAGGAGGCTGTAAAGACCTTTCAAAAGGTGTTTAAACTGACACAAGACGGCATCGTAGGATTTAATACATGGTATAAAATTTCCGAAATTTACGTAGGAGTAAGCCGCATTGCGGAGCTGACCTGACAAAGTAAATTTCAGGTTTTCACCTGTTTTCTATCTCCCAATTTATCGGCTCAACGCCATTACGTTCCAAAAATTCATTCGTCTTGCTGAAGGGTTTACTTCCAAAAAAGCCCCTATATGCCGACAATGGGCTTGGATGGGGTGCTTTCAAAACAAGATGTTTCGGATTGTTCAACATTCTTGCCTTTTCCTGTGCCGGTTTTCCCCACAAAATGAAAACAATCGGGCGGTCCTGCTGGTTCACCGCCCGAATGGCGGCATCAGTAAACTCTTCCCAGCCAACGCCCCTGTGGGACATCGGTTTGTGGGCTTGAACAGTAAGCACCGTATTGAGCAAAAGCACGCCCTGCTCTGCCCATGAGGTGAGGTAGCCATGGTTAGGAATAGGACAGCCAATATCGTCGTGAAGTTCCTTGTAAATGTTCACCAGTGAAGGTGGAATATCCACCTGCGGTTTTACGGAAAAACACAGACCATGCGCCTGTCCCTCATTGTGGTAGGGGTCCTGTCCGATAATGACTACCTTTACCTGATTTAACGGTGTCAGATGAAAGGCGTT
>CAZFHT010000115.1:0-5911 GCA_964518785.1 uncultured Eubacterium sp. | reverse complement strand
CAATGCGATGTTATCGCATGAAAGTTTGCAGGTTATGGAAAGGCATGGTTATTAAAATGATTATTGGAGGAAAATCGTTTCCGGCGGGAGAAAAGACCTATGTAATGGGAATATTAAATGTGACGCCGGATTCTTTTTCAGACGGAGGAAAATATACAGACCGGGGGCATTTTCTTGCTCATGCGGAGAAAATGATAGAGGAAGGAGCCGACATCATTGACGTAGGCGGGGAGTCCACCAGACCGGGACATATACAAATCAGTGCTGAGGAAGAAATTCAACGTGTCGTTCCGGTCATCCGGGAGTTAAAAAAACGGTTTGACATTCCGGTATCAATTGACACGTATAAAAGCAGTGTGGCAGAGGCGGCACTGGAGGCTGGTGCAGACCTGCTGAATGATATTTGGGGCTTTCGGGCAGATGAACGTATGGCAGAACTGGCAGCACAGTATGATGTTCCGGTATGCCTTATGCATAACCGGGAGAATACCGAATATGAGAACTACTTAAAGGAAGTTGTGGAGGACCTTGAAAAATGCCTTGCCATTGCAGAAAAGCATGGCGTGAAAAAGGATAAAATTATACTGGACCCGGGCGTTGGCTTTGGCAAAACCTACGAACAGAATCTTATAATTATGAATCATTTAGAGGATATTGTTGCGATGGGATATCCGGTTCTTTTAGGCACCTCCCGAAAGAGCATGATTGGACTGACGCTGGATCTTCCGGTTTCCGAACGGGAAGAGGGTACGATAGCCACCAGCGTGATTGGTGCCATGAAAGGGTGCGGATATGTGCGGGTGCATGATGTCGGAAAAAATGTGCGGGCATTGAAAATGACGGATGCGATTCTTCGCAGCTAGCGGCTGCAAGATGGAGATAAGAGGTGGTTCAAATGATGGATGAGATACGGATTGATAATTTAGAGGTGTATTGTCACCATGGGGTACTGAAAGAAGAAACCGTTTTGGGACAGAAATTTCTGGTGTCGCTTGTCTTGTATACGGATACCAGAAAGGCAGGGAAAAGTGATGACCTGTCCCGTTCCATTGATTATGCAGAGGTTTCCCATTTTGTGGAGCAGCAGATGAAGGCGAAAAATTACAAACTGATTGAGGCGGCAGCGGAGCATTTGGCAGAGGAGCTGCTCCTTCATTTTCCCAAGGTGAAGCAGATTCAGGTGAATTTAAAAAAGCCGTGGGCACCGATTCTACTTCCATTAGAAAATGTGGGAGTGACGATTCGACGCGGATGGACGAGAGTGTGTCTGTCGGTAGGCTCTAATATGGGAAACCGCCGGGGGCAGATTGCGGCGGCGGTTCAGGCATTGAAGGCAAAGGACAGAATCCGTCATTTGGAGGTCTCTGATTTGATTGAGACGGAGCCTTACGGCTATAAGGAGCAGGAAAATTTTTTAAATGGCGCCATTGTTTTTGATACGCTGTATTCCCCGGAGGAGCTGCTTGTCTGTCTGCAGCAGATCGAGGAGGCGGGACATCGTGAGCGAACGGTTCACTGGGGACCGAGGACGATTGATTTGGATATAATATTTTATGGAGACCGGGTTGTGGACAAAGAGAAATTAAAAATTCCACACCGGGAGATGCACTTGAGAAAATTCGTATTGGAGCCGCTGGCTCAAATCGCTCCATGGGAGGTACACCCTCTTTTTCATAAGTCGGTGTACGAGATGTTACAGGATTTAGAGTCGGGAGACAGCACAGAGAAAGAGGGGAAATCTTTATGATAGACTTATCGGTATCAAGAGAGCAGATTGATAAAATTGACAGTCAGATTGTGGAGCTTTTCGAAGAACGGATGAAGGTTGCCAATGAAGTGGCAAAATATAAGATGGAGACGGGCAAGGCAGTATTTGACAAAGAGAGAGAGGAGTCCAAGCTGAAAAAGCTGGGAGCGATGTCTCATGGCGAGTTCAATGAACGTGCCGTAAAAGAACTGTTCAGCCAGATTATGTCCATCAGCAGAAAATATCAGTACGGTGTTCTGGCGCATACCGATGAGGTGACAAATTTTCAGAAGGTGGAGAAACTTCCGGTGGACGATTCCACCCAGATTTACTTTTTTGGTGTGCCGGGGACACATACCCAGCAGGCAATGGAGGACTTTTTTGGAAAAAAGATTGAGGGTATCAGCTGCTCCAGTTTTCAGGGCGTTATGGAGGCAGTGGAGGAGGGCAGAGCCGACTATGGTGTTCTGCCAATCGAAAATTCCTCTACAGGGGGAATTACTACGAACTATGACCTTCTGCTGAATTACAAAAATGCCATTGTCGGTCAGTATGTCATGAAAGTTGACCAGTGTTTACTGGCATTGCCGGGAACCCGGATGGAGGATATTCGAACGGTGTACTCCCATCCGCAGGGGCTTGCCCAGTGCAGTGTATTTATGGAGGAGCATCCGGATTTTCATGGTGTGGAATTTGGCAGTACGGCAGCAGCGGCAAAGAAGGTGGCAGAGGACAAAGACAAGACACAAGCCGCCATTGCCAGCCGGCGTGCGGCGAAGGAGTACGGTCTGGAGATTGTTGCTGACAGTATCCAGCAGGAAAAAAATAATTCCACCCGTTTTATCGTAATCGGACAAAAGGAAATCTTTACGCCGGAGAGTGACAAAATGGCGCTTTGCATAGAACTTCCGCATAAGAGTGGCAGCTTGTACCGGATTCTCAGTCATTTTCTGTATAATGATTTGAACTTGACGCTGATTGAATCCCGCCCGATACCGGGACGTAATTGGGAGTACCGCTTTTTTGTGGATATTGAGGGAAATCTGGACTCGCCGGGCGTACAAAATGCGCTGCGGGGCGTGAAGGAGGAGGCAGCCTTTATGAGGGTGCTGGGAAATTTTAAGGCTTAACCATTTTCACAAATTCAACATATTTGCTACATAGTTCGTTCAAAAAAGAGACAAATTCAGCACACATTTCAATGTTACGATATCATCATAAAATGACATGAAAGGATGTGTTTTGAATGAAAAAAATGGTTAAATTAGTTGCAGGAGCTGCTGCATTCGGAGTTATTGCGGGGACGACATTTCAAGGGGTGAATTATACGACGGAAAATCTTCTTGGAATCGGCACAAAGGCAGAGAGCAGTGTTTCTGACTCGGATTCAGTGAAATTGACAAGCACCAGTGTTGTAAGTAACAGTGATTCCGGTTCTTCGGATGTCTCTACGGTTGCAGAGCAGGTTCTTCCTTCTATCGTGGCAATTGATGTGACTGAGGAGACGACCAGTTTCAATCCTTTTTATGGACAGACGACCAGTGAGAGTACGGGAAGCGGTTCCGGTATTATTATTGCAGAAAAGGACGATAAATTATATATTGCCACAAATAATCACGTAGTGGAAGGTGCAAAAACTGTGACCATCAAATTTAATGATGACACAACGGCATCTGCCGAAATCAAAGGTACGGATTCCACTACGGATTTGGCAGTGGTTATGGTAGATGAAAGCTCTTTGAAAGAAGACACGTTAAGCCAGATTAAGGTTGCCGTTATCGGTGACAGTGACCAGACAAAAGTTGGCGAACAGGCGATTGCCATCGGTAATGCACTTGGCTGTGGTACGAGTGTTACGGTTGGTTACATCAGTGCCAAAGACCGGGAAATCGACAGCGAGGACAGTGCCAGTGTAAAATTACTTCAGACGGATGCCGCTATCAATCCGGGAAACAGCGGCGGTGCTTTGGTGAACAGCAGCGGTGAGGTAATCGGTATCAATTCCTCCAAATTTGCCTCGGAGGAAATTGAGGGAATGGGCTTTGCCATCCCAATGGCGACAGCGGAGCCGATTTTGACGGAGCTGATGAACGAAGAGACGATTGACGAGGCAGATCAGGCTTATCTTGGCATTACGGGACAGGATGTGACAAGCCAGTATGCTGAGTATTATAATATGCCGGAAGGCATTTATGTATCGGAGGTTTCTTCCGGCTCTCCGGCAGAAAAAGCGGGATTGAAAAAAGGTTATATCATTACCGGAATTAACAATACGAGTGTGACAACATTAGAGGCATTGCAGGAGAAATTGACCAAATGTAAGGCGGGAGACGAGGGAACCATTACGGTTCAGGTTGCCGACAACGGAGAATATAAGGAGAAAACGTTGAACGTGACATTTGGACAAAAGAATAATTAGGAGGATTTGTATGTTTGATTTTCAGCATCTCGAGGCTGTGAATATAGAAGGCGAGGCTCCGGTTCAGGAGCCGGAACGCCAGTATTATTATATGAAAAAGTGCCGCTTGTGGGCAGAGGAGGAGACGGTCAGAGTGGGACATCCCCTCACCATGTCCATTCAGACGCTTGGGTGCCAGATGAACGCCAAAGACTCAGAAAAAATGACGGCGATTCTGGAATATATCGGTTATGCAGAGACGGAGGAACCGGTAGCGGATTTTGTTTTATATAATACTTGTACTGTGCGGGAAAATGCCAATATGAAAATATATGGACGCTTGGGATATCTGAAAAATCATAAAAAGAAAAATCCTTCTATGAAGATTGCCCTCTGCGGATGTATGATGCAGGAGGCGGACGAAGTAGAACGGGTGCGGAAAAGTTATCCTTTTGTGGACCTAGTTTTCGGCACCCACAATATTTATAAGCTGGCAGAGCTTTTGTACACCCAGATTCAGTCTGACCGCCGGGTTATGGATGTCTGGGAGGAGGCAAAGGAGATTGTAGAGGACCTTCCGGGAAAACGGAAATACCCTTTTAAGACGGGCGTAAATATTATGTTTGGCTGTAATAATTTTTGCAGCTATTGTATCGTGCCTTACGTCCGGGGAAGGGAGAGAAGCCGCGAGCCGCAGGACATCATTGATGAAATACGGGGACTGGTTCAGGACGGCGTAGTCGAGGTTATGCTTTTGGGACAGAATGTCAATTCCTACGGCAAGACGCTGGCTAACCCGATTTCGTTTGCCCGGTTGCTTTGCATGGTGAATGAGATTGACGGACTAAAAAGAATCCGCTTTATGACGTCTCACCCGAAGGATTTGTCGGATGAGCTGATTGACGCCATGAGCCGGTGTGACAAAGTGTGTGCACATCTTCATCTGCCGCTGCAATCAGGAAGCAGTGAAATTTTGCAGAAAATGAACCGCAAGTACACAAAGGAAAGTTATCTTGATTTGGTGTCAAGAATTAAAGCAAAACTCCCTAATCTTTCTCTGACTACGGATATCATTGTAGGATTTCCGGGGGAGACGGAGGAGGACTTTGAGGAGACGCTTGACGTTGTGAAAAAAGTCGGCTATGACAGTGCCTATACATTTATATATTCCAAACGCAGCGGAACTCCGGCAGCCACAATGGAGAATCAGGTGCCGGAGGAGGTTGTGAAAGAACGATTTGCCCGGCTGCTGAAGGAGGTTCAGTCTATTTCTGCCAGTATTACCGATTCTCACGTAGGAGAGACGGCAGAAGTCCTTGTGGAGGAAGTGAATGGACAGGACGAAACACTTGTCACCGGAAGATTGTCTAATAATGCGGTTGTTCATTTTCCGGGAGATTCCTCTTTGATTGGACAGATGGTGAATGTGAAACTGGTAGAAAGTAAAGGGTTTTACTATATGGGAGCGATGAGTAATTGATGGGAGATTTTGATTTTGGTGAGTTCCGTCTTTGATATTTTTCATTTAGTATATGAAAGGCACCTCCTTTTTTAGTATATCATTATTCATGAGTAATCACATTGAAACAATATTAAAATTTTATAAAAACAACATATTTTAAGAGAGAAATACAATTTTTGGGTTTCTCTCTTAAAATTTGCTGTTTTTTCACCATTTTCGAAACGACGTTTTGTCCCGAAAATTCGGTATATTCCGCAACCCCTAACCGCTGATTTTCGGTAATCCAGATTGAGTGATAAAATTC
>CAZFHT010000114.1:0-5992 GCA_964518785.1 uncultured Eubacterium sp. | reverse complement strand
GATGGCTCTTGTGTTTGTGACGGTTTCTCCGGTTTTCGGGAAACCAACTTTTCCAGCGCCAATCTCTTCTAATTTGTAATTCGCTTTTGTTGCCATTAGAAATAACCTCCTATAAATATAATATATTGTTGACCACACCAGAGTATAGGAACAACTACAGTGCGGGTAATAACGATGATAATAACCCTAGTATGGCAGTATCAAATAAAAGTATAAATTTTTTTTTTGTAAAAGTCAACTTTCTTTTAATATTTTATATAAAAAACGCAGGAATCCAGCACCGTTGTGGAATAGACAGACCAGACGCCGTTGCGGTAGTGGAAAACCGTAGTGAAAGAAGAACTTCCGCCGGTGGTACGGCTCTGGGTTGCGGTTCCGTTCATTATAACACTGGAGGAGGTGTAATCCACATCGGAATTGACACTGATTGCGTAGCAGTGGTCTTCCGCATAAGAGGAGGAACAACTGCTGTCAAAATTGGTAAAATTCACATCGGTCAAATGGGTGTCCGTCGCAATGTTGTTTGTAATCAATGTGGTATATGCCTGCTGAAGGGCGGATTTTGTCGTCTCCTCAAAGGTAAATGTACTGGTCAGTTCTGAAAAATCCTTGTTCTGGAAACCAGCCGAATAAATTGCCTGAATCAGCTTTTTGGTTGTTTTTGCAAGTTCCTTTTCTGTCTCCTTGCTAACGGAGAACATACTCGGAGTGATGGTATAAATCGGGCTGTCGCTGTAGTCCGAGCTTTCAAGAGTGACCGTCGTGGTAAATGGTTCGAAGCCGTCCATCTCAACCTTGATGGTGTGAGTTCCTATAAATAGATTACCCATTTCACAGATGGAGGATTCATCCGTCTGCTCCTGAATGTTCTCCTCTGCCAGCGGTATGTCGTCCACCGATACGGCTGCCCCATTGGGAACGCTGAGCGTACATCCGGTGGCAAGAAATTCCGAGTGGTCAATTTCCCACTGGTTGAAGAGCAGATACAGTTTTTTTTCAGATTTCTTTAAAGTCAATTCTTGGGTGTACGGATTGGTGCGGTGGTTTGACCAGTATTGAATCTCGTACTCGATTTGCTCCGAATTATCGGGGTCCTCGTATTTGACGAGAGAATAAGTCTCAATTGTACTGTACTCGTGGCACTCCTCCAGACAGGCAGCAAAGGCGTCTGCATTGATAAAAGTGCTGTCCGTAAAGCCCTCTTTTTCATAGAGAAGGGGAACATCTTTGGACATAAAGGCTTTCAGATAATCATTTACCATGCGGTCGGGATTGGTTTTTTGTTTCACATATATACAAAGAGCAGTTCCTGCTGCAATCAGTAAAATCAGTGCTGCAAGAAAGCACTTCAATGGAAGGGGAATACGACGCTTTTTCTTTGTCATGATGGGAATCCTTTCTTCAAAATAAACTAAAGAAGAGTATAGCAATAATAATTAGGAAATGCAACCATTTTGTAAGCACCATTCTTCCATAAAATCTTCCAGCAGCGGGAAGGAGGCAGGGCCCATATCAAGCATGAAGGTGTGGAAGGTTTTTTCGGAAAAACAGTCTCCCAATTCGGTTTTCATTTTCTCCTTCAACCGCAGAATTTCCATGTAGCCTACGGTGTATTTCAGATAGGAGGCGGGTTCGTCCGTTACGGCATTGTATACACTCTCAGCGGTGGCCTCGGACCAGTTCCCGTATTGCCGGAGAAATTTCAAACAATCTGTCTCGTCCCAGCCGTTGGCGTGGACACCGATATCGCAAAGACCGTAGAGGCAGAGAGACTGAATCATGTTGTTTTGCAAAATGGCTGCCTCGTCGTCGGAAATTCCGGTGTAGGAATAGGAATAAATTTCGCTGTAGGTTGCCCATCCCTCAGTGTAACCGACGTAATCCAGAAGATATCGCAGGTTCGGAAGATTTTTCCGGTACATATAGCAGGTTTGGAACAGATGTCCCGGATAACCCTCGTGAGCCAGCGTGTTGAAAAGGGAGGAGGAGTCGTACTGCTGTGAGTTGTTAATGTAGATAACATTGTCGTCAGCGTCGTCGATGGGCGGTGTCAGGTAGAAGGCGGGACTCAGAAAATTTTCCAGAGAGGAATCGACAGATTTGACTTCGTAGGAAACGTCACCGATGGAGGGAAAATCTGCGGTGATTTTTTCTTTCAGCGTATCGAGAATTTCTTCCGAAGAATGAAATTTAGTGACATAGCTTTGGCAGGTGGAAAAGAGAGAGGGATTTTTCGCAGCCAGATTTATTAACGTGGTGTGGGCGTTGTTGAGCGTTTCGGTCATTTCCTGTTCCAATTCACTGGTGGAACGCCCTGAGCCGGTCATCTCTTTTACAAGAAAGTCGTAATAGGCGGCACCATTAGGATAGAAGCAGAGATTTCCCTTGGTTCCTGCATAAGGGATGAGAGAAGTGATTCCCTCGATAAAGGTTTCATAGGCGGGAATGACATAATCGGTGACAAGTCCGCTTTGCTCCTGACGATAGGATTTTTTTTCTGTGTCTGTCAGAAAGGCTAAATCGGACAGCTTTTTTTCAAAAGAGTTTGTCAACATCGTTTGACCGCCGCTGTCAAGAAATTCCTGACATTGTTCCCGAATACGTTCCAGCGTACCTTGGCTTGGAAGGGTTTTTGTCTCACGCTTATGCTGTTCCAGTGTAAGAAGGGAGGAAAAGTAGTTCGGAATAGAGCGAAGGAGAGAAAAATACTGGTCGATGTCCTCTTTCTCATCGAAACGAAATTCTGCGAGCAGAACCGGCAGCTGTGCCTGTATGCCGGTGGTGGGACCGATGGATTGAGAGAAATCAAGATAATTTTGCCCTTGTATATCGTTCTCTAATGTTTCCTGCAGGCAGCGGTATAAAACCTGCTGCTGAAAACTGAGAGAGGAGATGGAAAAGGATTCCAATGAGGCGAGCATATTTTCATAGACGGTGGCGTCTGCTTTCATTTCTTCATAAGTGAAAGAGGGCAAACCATCAGGAAGTGTCTGAATTCCGTACTGACGGGGTGAGGCAATGGTGTAGTTCAGCGTCAGCGAATCGGAGGCTGCCATTGTGGTGAAAAGATTTTCGGCAAAGTTTGTGAATTCCGGGTTGTCTGTCCGGGAAACTTGGGGATTCCATGTACAGCCAAAAAGTAATGTAATACATAGAAAAAGCGAAAGAAGTGGTCGGAATGTACGCATAGAAGAACTCCCTTGGAGTTTTTTTAATTATACGACGGAGAATGAGAAAAAATGAATTAGCATATTTTACCGTAAAAATCATAAAATTAAAGGCAGACGAAAAGGGCAGCAGACTGCTTTGGTAAATCAGCAGTTTATATAAAGCAATTGCTTTGATAATTGAAGGAGGGGTATTGTGGAGGATAAGCAGGAACTTAGCATTGAAAAATACGGATTTAAGGTGAAAAATCGATACCGGGACCGGGGGGCTGTGGTTCTCGACACGAATCAGGGGCTTTGTCTGATGAGAGAATATGAAAAAATCAAGGGACATTTTGATTTTGAAAATAAAGTAAAGGAAAGATTATGTCAGGAGGGGATGTCACTGACAGACCGGGTAATTCCGAATCTGGAGGGAGAGCTGGTGACGGAGCTGGACAGCGGTGAGAAATATGTCGTATACCGGTGGTATCAGGGCGACTCCTGTGATTACCGCAATGAAAGAGATTTGGCTCTGGCAGCCGGAAATCTTGGAAGGCTGCACCGATGTCTGCGTGAGGTGCCGGAGGAACCGACAACGATGGAGGAATCTCTGGCAGAACGGTATGAACGGCAGAATCGTGAGCTGAAACGAGTGTACCAGTTTATGAAGGGGAAAAAGAGGAAAAGTGATTTTGAATTGGACGCTATGAGCTGTTTTAGCGGATTTTACGAAAAGGCAGAAAAGGCAAGGGAGCAGCTTGCGAAGTCACCGTATCTTTCCCGATATCGTCAGGGAAGCCGGGAAATCTGCCATGGGGCGTATAATTATCATAATATTATTTTCAGTAAAAAGGGAATTGCCACGATTAGCTTTGAATCTGCCGGATACGGTATCCAGTTGATGGATTTAGCGTATTTTTTGCGGAAAGTTTTGGAAAAAAACCGCTGGCAGACGGAAAAAGGAAGGGCAGTGCTGGAGGGTTACGCCGGGGAAATGCCGCTTGGTGAGGAAGAAATGTCATTTTTAGGGACGGTGCTGTCCTATCCGGTGAAGTACCGCAAGCTGATGAATCAGTATATAAATGGGAAAAAATCATGGATTTCTGACAAGAGTATGGAAAAACTTGGGGCTGTTCGGGAGATGGAATCTGAAAAAGAAAAATTTTTACGGAATATACCTACAATTTAGCTGGTCAGAATCGGGAAAATATGGTACAATAAAGACCTATAGTTTACAACAGAATTGGCAGGTGGCAAAATGATGAAAAAACGCATTGCGGCGCAGTTGATTTGTACACTCTCCGCTGTTTTGTTTCTAGGGGGATGCCAGACGACGCAGAAGAAACCGATTGCGACAGAAGTACCCAACAGCTCAGTTACTTATGTGAAGGGAGCAGATTTTGTCGGGGTAATCAAAACGATTGACAAAGAAAATAAGAAAATTACATTTTATAACACACTGTTAGATGAAGATGAAGAGTATTCTTATTCCGGCGGGACGGAGATTTACTCGAAAAATGAACGTGAAATGTCGATAGATGAAGTTTCGGTGGGGGAAGTATACGAAGTTACAAACAGTAAAACAGAGGCAAAGGTGACAGAACTTCGGGAGTCAGCCGACATTATACAACTGGAGGATGTAAGTGTTACGGTAGACGCAGACGAAGGAAGGCTGACGATTGATGATGTGAATTATGCCTACTCGGAACATCTGATTGCTTTGTCCGATGGAAAGACCATTGACCCGATGGAGATTACCTCCAGTGACAAAGTGACTTTTCGGGGCGTGAAAGGTCAGGCATATTCGGTAATTGTGACAAAAGGACATGGCTATATCCAGCCGACTAATTTTAAAGATTTTGTGGGAGGACGACTGACCGTACAAGGTGAGGCGATTCTTCCTGTGTCAGAGGGGATGCTGCTGACGGTTCCGGAGGGGAGCCAGACGCTGAATTTTGTCAATGGTGATTTGACGTCTTCTGCTACAGTGGAAGTAAAACGGGGTAAAGTGACGAAATTAAATGTGTCCCGTTATCAGAGCCAGATGCCGGATACGTCGAGAGTGACTTTTAAAATCTCTCCTGAGGGAGCAGAGCTGTATATCAATGGCAGCCTGACGGATTACAGTAAACCAGTATCATTAAAATATGGGAATCATTCGGTGAAGGTTGTTCTGGAGGGTTATAGTGACTACAGCGGTGTCGTTCAAGTGCAGGACAGCAGTGCTACGGTGAAGATTGATTTGGCAGAGGAGACGGCAGAGGTGGACTCTGAGGATGACAGCAGTTCCTCGTCTGTGACATCCAGCGACTCGTCCGATGATGACAGCAGTTCTTCTACAGAATATGATACAGAGCATACCATTACGGTCAGTGCGCCGGAGGGCGCCGCCATTTACGTGGACGGTACTTACAAAGGAGTGATACCATGCAGCTTTACCAAAATGCTTGGCAGTGTGACGCTGACGCTGACGAAGGAAGGCTGTACCACGAAAAGCTACAGTGTAGAGCTGCCGGACGACAGTAAGGATATCAGTTGGAGTTTTCCGGACCTTACCGCCGAGAGTGAAGGATAGAGGATATATGATTCTAAGTGTTTTATTTTTAATAAAACGCTTTCTATAAAATAATAAGCCGATTTATCGGCAGACAGGAGGAAATTATGGATTACAGAGAAAGTTATGAGGCTTGGTTGTCGAACCCTTATTTTGATGAGGAGACAAAGAAAGAGCTGGAGAGTATTGCGGGGGATGAAAATGAGATAAAAGAGCGTTTTTACGCTGATTTGGAATTTGGTACAGCGGGATTGCGAGGGATTATCGGCGCCGGTACCAACCGTATGAA
>CAZFHT010000113.1:0-5993 GCA_964518785.1 uncultured Eubacterium sp. | reverse complement strand
GGAGTTAGTTAGTCTTTTGCTAAAGCACAAAGAGGTGGAGATCGTTTGGTATGGTTAAAGAAGTTATGTGGACAAAAAGTTCATATCGGTATTTGGAAATGTATTTAAGATTGTAGAGGATGTGTGAAAAAGTGATGATTTGCATGAATTGGCAAAAGAGGAAGATGTGATTTTTACAGTGACAACGCAAGGATATCTTGCCGGGGTGCTGGATGAGGAGATTCTTTCTCATGCCAAGGTGATTGACCTCAGTGCAGATTACCGGATTAAAGATGTCAGCATTTATGAAAAGTGGTATGGCATTGAGCATAAAAGTCCTCAGTTTATCGGGGAGGCAGTTTATGGGCTGTGTGAGATTAACCGGGAGCAGATAAAAAATGCCCGCCTGATTGCCAATCCGGGGTGTTATCCTACCTGTTCTACTTTGGCAGTCTATCCGCTGGCAAAGGCAGGACTGATTGATATGGATACCCTCATTATTGATGCCAAATCCGGTACTTCGGGTGCCGGACGGGGAGCGAAGGTGCCAAATCTTTACTGCGAAGTTAATGAAAATATTAAGGCATATGGGGTGGCAACTCACCGTCATACGCCGGAGATTGAAGAACAGTTGTCCTACGCATCGGGCAAAAAGGTGACGCTGAATTTTACTCCTCATTTGATTCCGATGAACCGGGGAATCCTTATAACGGCATATGCGAAATACAAGGAAGGTACGACGGAGGAAGAAATAAGAAAAGTGTACGAGGACGCTTACAAAGAAGAATATTTTGTCCGGTTTTTAGAGGACGGCGTCTGCCCGGAAACGAAGTGGGTAGAAGGCAGTAACTTTGTTGATGTGAATGTCAAAGTGGACCAGCGTACCGGAAGGGTAATTATGATGGGCGCCATGGACAATATTACGAAAGGCGCAGCAGGACAGGCAGTGCAGAATATGAATCTCCTGTTTGGACTGGACGAGGCAGAGGGATTGAGACTGGTGCCAATGGTACCTTGATGAGAAAGGAAGGAAACAGATGAAGAAAATAGATGGTGGTGTCACCGCAGCAAAAGGTTATCAGGCGGCAAGTGCAGCGGCAGGGATAAAATATCAGGGACGTTCGGACATGGCACTTGTGTATTCAGAAAAACCGGCGGTTTGTGCAGGAACCTTTACGACAAATGTTGTTAAGGCTGCACCGGTTCAGTGGGATAAAGAGATTGTGTCAAAAGGAAATCCGGTTCGTGCCGTAGTTCTGAACAGCGGGATTGCCAATGCCTGTACCGGAGAAGAGGGCATGAGGATGAACTCCTTTATGGCAGAGGAGATTGCCGGACAGATAGGCGTGAAGGCAGAAGAAGTGCTGACTGCCTCCACCGGAGTTATCGGCATGCAGTTGACGGAGGAGCCGATTCAAAAAGGAGCTGCCCTGCTGAAAGAAAATCTGGCAGATACAAAAGAGGCGGGAACAAAAGCCGCAGAGGCTATTATGACGACGGACACGCTGTCGAAGGAGGCGGCTGCCAGTTTTGAAGTGGATGGCATAACGGTTTGTGTCGGCGGTATGTGTAAAGGCTCCGGCATGATTCATCCAAACATGGCGACGATGCTCAGTGTGACCACGACAGATGCAGCCATTTCCCATGAGGATTTACAGGAGTTGGTCAGTGAGGCGGTTTCTGACAGCTTTAACATGATTTCTGTAGACCGGGATACTTCTACAAATGACACCTATCTGGTGCTGGCAAATGGGACAAGCGGTGTCACGATTGAAAAGGGAACGAAGGCATACGAGGATTTCAGAGAAACCCTGCAATTTGTTGCTACGGATTTGGCGAAACAGATGGCGGCAGATGGAGAGGGCTGTACGAAATTATTAGAGGTGCAGGTCGTTCATTGTGAAAATAAAGAAAAGGCGAAAATTCTCAGTAAATCAGTGATTACTTCGAATCTTGTGAAAACTGCTGTTTTCGGAAACGATGCTAACTGGGGGAGAATTTTGTGTGCTTTAGGATATGCCGGTGTGGAATTTAACCCGGAAATCATTGATTTGACACTGAAGGCAAATGAGGAAGAACTTGTGTTGGTGAAGGACGGCGTTGCCACCGATTACAGCGAAGAAAAAGCTACCGAACTTCTCAGTCAGAAAAAGGTTACAGTGGTTTGTGATATGAAAGAGGGAGAGGCAGAGGCAACCGCATGGGGTTGTGATTTGACCTATGATTATGTAAAAATTAACGGTGATTATCGTTCGTAAAGAAAGACAGGAGGAAAAATAATGGAACCACAGCAGTTGGATGATGTGATGTTAAAGGCAGAAACTCTGATTGAGGCATTGCCTTATATCCGGGATTTCAATGGGAAAAAAGTTGTCGTAAAATATGGCGGCAGTGCCATGCTGGACGAAAAACTTCAAGAGTCTGTAATTAAAGATGTGGCACTGTTAAAGCTCGTCGGCATGAAACCGATTATCGTTCATGGCGGCGGCAAAGAAATCAGTAAATGGCTTGGTTATATGGGAAAAGAGAGCCAGTGGGTGGAGGGACTTCGTGTCACTGACGAAGAGACGATGGAAGTGGCAGAAATGGTCTTGAGCAAGGTGAACAAACATCTTGTTCAGATGATGGAAAAACTTGGCGTACCGGCAGTGGGAATCACCGGTAAAGACGGCGGCACAATGATTTGTGATAAAAAAACGGTAAAAGGACAGGACATCGGCTTTGTAGGTGAAGTGAAATCGGTCAATTCAGAACTGATTGACACCCTTTTGGAAAATGACTTTGTACCGATTATTGCTCCGATAGGCATGGACGAGAAGTATCAGGCATACAATATCAATGCGGATGACGCAGCCAGTGCCATTGCAAAATGTATCAAAGCGGAAAAGCTGGCATTTATGACAGATATCGATGGTGTGTGCATGAATCCGGAGGATCCGGAGACTTTGATTTCCGTTCTTCCGGTCAGTGAGGCAAAATATCTCATTGAAAATGGAACAATCGGCGGCGGCATGATTCCGAAAATCCGCAACTGCATTGACGCAGTGGAGCAGGGAGTGAGCCGGGTACATATTCTGGACGGAAGACAGCAGCACTGCCTGTTATTGGAATTTTACACGAAAAAGGGTATTGGAACGGCGATTATCGGTGATGAGAACCCTTTGTATCCACACGAGGTGGAAAAGTAACATTATGTTAGAAGGAGAATGATAAAAATGCAAATGCAGAATAAAATCGAAGAATCCGAAAAATATCTGGTTCATTCCTACAATCGTTATCCGGTAATGCTGGAGCGTGGTGAGGGCGTATACCTCTATGATATAGAGGGAAAAAAGTATTTGGACTTTGGCGGCGGCATTGCGGTTTGTGCATTGGGCTACAGTGACGAGGAATTTAAAGAGGCACTGAAAAATCAGATTGATAAAGGAATTCATTTTTCGAATTATTTTTATTCCGAGCCTTTGCTTGAGGCAGCGAAAGGGCTGACGAAGGTTACGGGAATGGATAAAGTATTTATGGCAAACAGCGGCGGCGAGGCAAATGAAGGAGCTTTGAAAATGGCAAGAAAATACGCCATTATGAAAGGACACGACAACCGTCACGAAATTATTTCCATGGACAAGGCTTTTCATGGAAGAAGTATGGGGGCATTGTCGGTAACGGGTACGAAAAAATACCGGGAGCCTTTTGAACCAATGCTTTCCGGCGTAAGTTTTGCCACTTACAACGATTTGGACAGTGTGAAAGAAAAGATTACCGATAACACATATGCGATTATCGTGGAGGCAGTACAGGGCGAAGGCGGCATTTATCCGGCAAAGCCGGAGTTTTTGCAGGGAATCCGCAGGCTCTGTGATGAACATGACATCCTGATGATTTGTGATGAGATTCAGTGCGGCATGGGACGGTCCGGCAAAATGTTTGCCTATCAGCATTACGGTATTCAGCCGGACATTGTAACGATGGCAAAAGGAATTGGCAATGGTGTTGTTGTCGGTGCTATCGCCGCAAAAAAAGAAGTTGCCGATGCACTTGTGCCGGGTGACCACGGTACGACTTTTGGCGGTAATCCGCTTGCGGCTGCGGCAGTTGCCAAGACGCTGGAGATTTTTGAAAAGAAGGAGATTGTCGCACACACGAAAGAAGTCGGTGATTATCTGGGACAAAAACTTCAGGAATTGGTGGACAAAAAAGAGATTGCCAAGGAGACGAGAGGCATGGGCCTCATGCGTGGATTGGAGCTAACGGAACCGGCTGGTCCTTATGTGCAGAAAGCATTGGAAAAGGGCGTAATCTTTATGAGTGCAGGAACTCATGTGATTCGTTTTGTTCCGCCGCTTATTATCGAAAAGCAGCACGTGGATGACATGATTGCAATTTTAGACGAGATACTGAACTGATTGACAGCACCCCGCTTGTATAGGTTTGCTCTTTTGGAGAATACTAAAAAGAGACAAACTGAAAGCGAGGTGCTTTTTTTATGTGGGGAATTCTTGTATCCGCAATCTCAGGTGCGCTGATGAGTGTGCAGGGCGTGTTTAATGCTGAGACGACAAAGCAGACCAGTGTGTGGCTCTCGGCGTCTTTCGTTCAAATAACAGCATTTTTTGTATGCCTGCTGGCGTGGTTTCTTACCGGAAAAGAGGGGACAATCGGCAGCCTTTTTCAAGTCACGCCAAAGTACATTCTTCTGGGTGGTGCCATAGGAGCCTTTATTACGTTTACGGTCATTTACAGTGTCAATGCACTGGGACCGGCACGTTCTGCTGTGTTTATTGTCTCGACACAGCTGCTTGTTTCTTATCTTTTAGAACTTTTTGGACTCTTTGGCGTAGAGCGTCAGCCCTTTGAATGGCGTAAAGGTATCGGAATTATTGTAATGATTGTGGGGATTATTACATTCAAGTGGAAATAATTACAATCCACCTAAATGTGATAATTTCATGTTGCAAAATGAACATTTCATTGGTAAAATGAAGTTATGCATCGTAATTTCTTTTCCGGCTGAGTAACTTAATAAAGGAGATTGCGAGATGGAAAAAAAGAAAATATGGCAGGTAGTGGCAGGCGTGATTGCGGTACTGATATGCGGCATCTTTTATTTGTGTGCAAATAAACAGCCCGGAGACAGTACGGTTGTAACGGAAAAATATGCAGATGAGACGGAGACTATTTCATCCCAAAGCAGTTCTGCGAAGGTGTATGTGGATATTGGCGGTGAAGTGAAAAATCCGGGCGTCTATATTTTCGATGAGGAGCCTCGTCTGGTGGATGTGATTCAAAAAGCCGGAGGTTTGACAAAAAAGGCGGACTCTTCTTCAATCAATCAGGCACAGATTGTGCCGGATGGCACTCAGATTACCATTGCAGGAAAAAATAAAAGTAAAAAAACGAAAACGGCGGCAGACGAGAGCAGCTCTGGAGATAGTGCGAATGGTGTTTCCACTTCTTCTGCTCAAAAAATCAATATCAACACCGCATCGAAAGAGCAGTTGACGACATTGAGTGGTATCGGGGAATCCAGAGCAAAGCAGATTGTCGCTTACCGGGAAGAGAATGGAAATTTTGGAAAAATAGAAGATATTATGAATGTTTCCGGCATTAAGGAGGGAATATTCAATAAAATAAAAGATGATATAACGGTGTAAAATTGTGGAGGCAGATATGGCAAAGAGAGTTTTAGTGGTTGATGACGAAAAATTAATTGTAAAGGGAATCCGTTTTAGTATTGAGCAGGACGGAATGGAAGTAGATGTTGCCTATGATGGCGAGGCTGCACTGGAGGCCGCCCGGAACAATCACTATGACGTTATTTTATTGGATGTCATGCTGCCGAAAATGTCCGGCTTTGAGGTGTGCCAGCTGATTCGGGATTTCTCTGATGTTGCTGTTATGAGGCTGACGGCAAATGGAGACGATATGGATAAGAGTCTCGGCTTGGAGTGTGGTGCCGACGATTACATTACAAAGCCGTTTGACATTCTTGAAGTAAAGGCGAGAATGAAAGCCATTAT
>CAZFHT010000112.1:0-6016 GCA_964518785.1 uncultured Eubacterium sp. | reverse complement strand
TGATTCCCTCTAAACGCTGACGAAGAATTTCCTCGATAATCATGGCATTTTCTTCGATATATTCATCATCCTTGTCCAGATTCAAAAACAGCGTAACAAACGGAGACTGTCCGTTGGTCGTCATCAATGTATTAATCTGGTACTGAATCGTCTGGACGCCGGAACGAAGTTCATCGTGAACCCGGTCACTGACAAACTGCTCGATAATCTCTGCGTCTACTTTATCTCCATACTTCTCCATATAGTGAGAACGGTATTTCTCAGCACTCTTGCGGAGATATTTGCCCAAATGTCTTGTATCTACCGACTGTCCTCCGTACTGGCTGCTGGCAACGGCGGCAATAACCTGGGTAACTACCGTACATGCAACCTGAAAGCTCTTCGGACTTTCTATCAATTTGCCATTCATAACCGTTCCGTTATCCAGCATATCACCGATATTGATAAGACAGCAGTTAAAAATCGGCTGGATAAAATAATCCATATCATGGAAATGAAGGACACCCTCCTCGTGAGCTTTCGTAATTCTCTCCGGCAAAAGGAGGCGTTTTGTCAAATCTTTGGACACCTCTCCGGCAATCAAATCCCTCTGTGTACTCGCCACATAAGCGTTTTTATTGGAGTTTTCCTCCATAACGTCTTTATTGCTGTTCTGAATCAGGCTCATAATGGAATCATCTGTCGTGTTTGCCTTACGAACCAATTCTCTTGTATATCGATATATAATATATTTTTTTGCAAGGAGAAATTTGCCTGCCGCCATCAGTTTCTGCTCGATAATATCCTGAATATCCTCCACCTGCATGGTGTCACGATTCGCATTTTCTATGCCGGCCACAATACCATCAATCATATCGTCAGACGCCCTCTCAAACTGGTCGACCTCCGCATTTGCCTTTCGAATGGCAATCAGAATCTTATTCCTGTCATAATCTGCAATATGACCGTCTCTCTTCACAACTCTCACTTTAGAGCAACTCCTTTCGCTTAACTTTACTGTCTTTCTTTTTGGCTACGCGTCCTATTATAGCATTCTGGCCTTGTCTTGTCCACTACATATTGTAATTTTTTTGATGTTTTTACTGTATCCAGTACAACATAATGTGCTTTTACTATATGTGTAGAATTTACTCAAAACTCCCGAAATATACTACTTATCCCCTTGTGACTGGTGAAAAAAAGAATGATACGCCACCGGGATGGCATAGCGTTTTTCCAGCTCGGATTTTTCCGCCCACACAAGATTGTCCACAAGATGTTGTGTGTAATCTGCCGGAAGGGAAATGCGATACCCCCTCATGTGCCACTCCACATGGGAAAAGATGTGTCGGTTGTCCTCCAGTCTGGCAGCCTTGGGATTATCCAGTCCGTCCTCTCTCAAAAGTTTCTTAATCTGCGGCATGGTGCGGTAACCATCCAGACAGGGAAATTCCCACATATTTGCCAAAAGTCCTCCCTCCGGTCTTTGGAGAATCCCGATACAGCCCTCCTGCTCCAATACTAGTACGGTCTTTTTTTCTATCCTTCTTGCCTTCTTCTCCGGTTTTATCGGCAGCTCCATCTGGCAGCCCTCTTTTCTGGCAAGGCAAAGTGACGCCAGCGGACATTTTTCACACAAAGGCACACCGTTTGGTATGCAGATTACCTCTCCCAGCTCCATCAGTGCCTGATTGAATTCTCCCGGTTTTTCCTCTGGAATTACAGAACGAATCGCCTGTTCCATTTTCTTTTTTACCGACGCCTTTGTAATGTCATCCCGACAGTTCATAACACGCATGAGTACCCGCAGCACATTGCCATCTACCGCCGGAGCCGGAAGACCATAGGCAATCGAGGCGATGGCACCCGCCGTATAATTGCCGATTCCCGGCAGTTCCAACAGCAAATCATAATCTGCCGGGAGTTGTCCGTCATATTTTTCCACGACAAGGCGAGCCGCCTTTTGCAGATTTCTCGCCCGGTTATAATATCCAAGTCCCTCCCACAGTTTCAAAAGTTCCTCCTCCGGCACCTCTGCCAGTTGGTGAATAGTCGGAATCCGGTTTAAAAAACGCTCATAATAAGCCTTCGCCGCCTCAATTCGTGTCTGTTGCAGCATAATTTCAGAAAGCCATACATGATAAGGCGTGGCGTCCTCCCGCCATGGCATACTCCGTTTATTTTTTTCATACCATAAACAAAGGGGCTTAACAACAGCCCCTAAAGATTTATATTCCATATTAATCTCCCTTCCCCAGTTCAATCTTATCCTGAGAAAAGTCCACGTACATTCGGATTTCCTCCTCATCCATTCTGGTAAACTCCGCCAGCTCCTCAATGGTGGCAACCCTGCCATACTCCTCTGCCAGCACTCTGGTTGCCTCCAGCAGAAGATTCATCCTTGCCAGCACACTGCTGACGCTGTCCAAATCGGCAATCTCTGTATCCACCAATTCAATCAGTCGGCTGCGTACAGCGTGGTCAATGGCTTTTTTAAAATCCACAACCTCCCGGTTGCCGCACAGCATGGACACGCAGGTCATCAGCTCCAGATTTCCCTCCTGAATCAAGTCCTCCAAAAGCACGCCCCGGTTTTTATACTTCCCCGCCAGCGTCACAACCCGCTGAAGGTGTGCCTCCACAACAGCGGAAATCATTTCTTCTTCCCCGCTGCGAAGTTTTTCGTACAGTGACATAAGCTCGTCTTCTGTGTACTTGGGAAGTCCTCGCAGCTCCTGACGGTAAATGCGTATATATTTGGAGTCCTGAGAGACCGTCGTCTTCTCCTCCTCCACGCTCCCGGCATTTTCCTGCTGAAATTCCGGCACATTAATCTGATGTTCAGTCAGGTAAGCATACACCAGTTGCATCTGTTCCCTCGTCAGACCTAAGTCACTGCAATAGTCGTCTATCTCTTCCTTTGTCAGTACATTCTCTCTCGTTCTTCCGAAATCAACCAACTCTGCCATCTGGCGTAAAAAATTCTTCTGGTCCATGCTCACTCTCCTAACTTGATGTCAAAAATTACAGACAGCTTTTGTAAATCTTAATCACATCTTCTCTTTTTAATTTCACGTAATTTCCTTCTGTCTTTTTCCCTGCCAGAAGTTTATCTGTCATCAGTTCAATATCTTCTTCTCTGGCGCCAATTTCCTCAAACGTGGACGGCATACCGATTTCCTTTAAGAATTTTTCAAATGACTCAATGCCCTTCAACGCCGTTTCTTTCGGATGTTCACTGTCCAGTGGAATCTGCCATACCCGGTTTGCAAACATCACTAATTTATCCGGATTCAGTTCAAGAACATATCTCATCCATTTCGGTGTAATCACAGCAAGTCCGGCACCATGGGTAACATCATACAAGGCAGACAATTCATGCTCGATATGATGACTTGCCCAGTCCTGCACTCTTCCCACGCCGCAAATGTTGTTATGTGCAAGCATACCTGCCCACATAATGTTTGCCCTTGCCTCATAGTTATTCGGATCTTTTATGACACGAACCGTCTCATAAATCACCGTTTTTAATACAGCCTCGCAAAGGCGGTCAGTAATCTCCACCTCTTCTGTATTCGAAAAATAACGCTCACAAACATGAATCATAATGTCAGTCGCTCCGGCTGCCGTCTGATATGCCGGAAGGCTGCAAGTGACCTCCGGATTCAATATGGAAAACTTAGGGCGGAGCAAATCACTCTTTGTCCCTTTTTTCACCAAAGTTTCTTCGTCTGTGATAACGGTGTTTGGCGAGCCTTCACTTCCTGCTGCCGCTATCGTGAGAATCGTGCCGACCGGCAGTGCCTTTTCCACTTTGGCTTTCCCCCGGTAGAAATCCATAAAATCTCCGTCATACACACTTCCCGCTGCAATCGCCTTAGCGGAGTCAATCGTACTTCCGCCGCCTACAGCCAGAACAAAATCCACCTTTTCTTTCTTACAAAGCTCAATGCCCTCATACACAAGACCGCTGCGTGGATTTGGCTTTACTCCTCCCAGCTCCACAAAAGGCAGCTTTGCTTTTTCTAACACGTCCACAACCCGGTCATACAAACCATTTTTTTTGATAGAGCCGCCGCCGTAGTGGAGAAGGACTTTGCTTCCTCCAAATTTCCGAATCAGTTCTGCCACATGCAGCTCTGCCCCTTTTCCAAAATCAAAATAGGTTGGTGCGTAAAATGTAAAATTTTCCATATCTTTCGTCAGAAAACTGACTGCCTCCTTTTTTTATAACAAATGCAACTCTTTTTTTTCTGTTTCCTCAATCACATCCTCCGGCCAGATGGATGCCTGTACTTCCCCGATATGTGCTTTTTTCAAAAAGAACATACAAATACGGGACTGTCCGATTCCGCCCCCGATTGTAAATGGAAGTTCGTTATTTAAAATCGCCTTCTGGAAAGGAAGTTCTGCTCTCTCCGGGCATCCTGCCTTATCCAGCTGCTCTTTCAGTGCTTTTGCGTCTACACGAATACCCATGGATGACAATTCAAATGCCATATCCAAAACAGAATAGTAAACGATAATATCTCCATTCAGCGACCAGTCATCATAGTCCGGTGCCCGTCCGTCATGAGGCTCGCCTCCTGCCAGCTTGTCACCAATCTGCATGAGGAAAATGGCACCATACTCTTTTACTGCCAGATACTCACGTTCCTTCGGCGTCTTATCCGGATACTTCTCCTCCAACTGCTGTGTCGTTAAAAATGTGATGGACGCCGGAAGCGTTTTGGAGATATATTCGTACTCCACCGACATGTAATCCTCCGTCTCCAGCAAAGCCTGATATACCTTTTTCACTATTCTTTGCAGTGTATTGACATTTCTTTCTTCTTCATCAATGATACATTCCCAATCCCACTGGTCAACAAAAATCGAATGGACATTATCCGTTTCCTCGTCACGGCGTATCGCATTCATATCTGTGTATAAACCCTCTGCATGCTGAAAGCCATAGCGTTTCAACGCCTGACGTTTCCATTTTGCAAGAGAATGAACGATTTCAACCTGTTTTTCATTCTGTTCTTTAATGCCAAAACTAACCGGACGCTCTACTCCATTCAGATTATCATTCAAACCGGATTCCGGTGCAACAAAGAGAGGAGCAGAAACTCTGGTAAGATTCAAATTAGCTGCCAATGCTCTTTCAAAAAAATCCTTCACTTTCTTAATTGCTACTTCTGTCTCCCGGATATCGAGAGCAGACTTGTAATTTGCCGGTACATTTAAATTCATCTTTCTTTCCTCCTAAACTTTTGCCGATTTCTTATAATTCACAATTATTTACCGTTCTAGGGAATGGAATGACGTCGCGGATATTCTGCATACCCGTCAAATACATAACACAGCGTTCAAAACCAAGACCGAACCCGGCATGGCGGGCTGTACCATATTTGCGAAGGTCTAAATAAAAATCATAGTCCTCCGCCTTTAAGCCGCACTCATTCATTCGTGCCATCAGCTTATCATAGTCGTCTTCTCTCTGGCTGCCGCCGATGATTTCACCAATTCCCGGCACAAGACAATCCATCGCTGCCACTGTCCTGCCATCTTCGTTCATCTTCATATAAAAAGCCTTAATTTCCTTCGGATAGTCCGTCACAAAAACCGGACGCTTAAAAATTTCCTCCGTCAGATAACGCTCATGCTCTGTCTGAAGATCTGCTCCCCAATGTACCTTATAATCAAATTTGTCGTTATTTTTCTCCAAAAGCTCCACTGCCTCTGTATAGGTGACATGCGCAAACTCAGAATTTACCACATGGTTCAGGCGGTCCAGAAGTCCATTATCCACAAAGGAGTTAAAGAAGTTCATTTCCTCCGGAGCATTCTCCAGCACATAACGGATCACATATTTCAGCATGGACTCTGCCAGATCCATATTATCGTTCAGATCTGCAAATGCGATTTCCGGCTCAATCATCCAGAACTCGGCCGCATGACGGGTAGTGTTGGAATTCTCTGCACGGAAGGTTGGTCCAAAGGTGTAAATGTTGCGGAAAGCCTGTGCATAGGTCTCACCATTAAGCTGTCCGCT
>CAZFHT010000111.1:0-6017 GCA_964518785.1 uncultured Eubacterium sp. | reverse complement strand
GAAAAACAATGATGGAAAAGAAGAATGATTTGATAGAGCATTACGATTTCCTTCGTACGGCACTTATGTTGGAACCTCGTGGCCATAGAGATATGTTTGGCGCCCTGCTGACATCACCGGTCAGTGAGGAAGCGGATTACGGCGTTATTTTTATGGACAGCGGTGGATGTCTGAATATGTGTGGGCATGGCAGCATTGGAACAGCAACGATGTTGGTAGAGACTGGCATGGTAGCAGTTACAGAACCGTATACAGAGGTCGTACTGGACGCACCATCCGGAATTATACGTACAAAAGTGCATGTGGTAAATGGCCACGCAACAGAGGTAAGTATTCTCAATGTACCGGCATTTTTATACAAGAGGAATTTGGTTGTTGATACAGAAGAATGGGGAAAAATCACCTATGATATTGCTTTTGGAGGCTCGTTTTTTGCGTTAGTGAATGCAGAAAAGATTGGACTTGAAATCGCAATGAAAAATGTGGAAACAATAACGGAACTTGGCATGGAATTGTTGCAGCGTATCAATGCTGCCGTTGTTGTAAAGCACCCTTATTTGGACATTTCGTCTGTGGACTTGGTGGAATTTTATGCACATACGGAAACAGCGGGAGCAGATATGAAAAACTGTGTTATTTTTGGTAATGCACAGGCAGACAGGTCACCATGTGGAACCGGAACAAGTGCCAAAATTGCGACGTTACATGCGAAAGGAGAGCTTGGAGTTCATGAAGAATTTATTTATGAAAGTATCACAGGCTCTTTGTTTCGTGGAGAAATTATGCAGGAAATTGAGTTTGCCGGCGGTAAAGCTGTTATACCGCAAATTACCGGCAGTGCTTGGATTACAGGATTAAACGAGTGGATTATCGATGATAATGACCCGTTAAAGTATGGATTTTTATTAGGTCTGAATAAAGAAATAGAGCCGGAGAGTACGCGAAGCAGAATTGTTGGTGCGGCGTGGTCACTATTTCGAAAAAAAGGCTTTGCGTCAACGGAAATTTCAGATATAATCGAAAAAGCGGGCATATCGGAAAAAGAATTCTATGCGTATTTTTCAGGAAAAGAGGATTTGGAGCATACGCTGGGAGATTTGTTTGATCGAAAGTATGCAGAACTAATGTTATCGATGAGTTCAAAATTGTCCCATTATGAAAAACTGCTCTATTTAAACAAGGAGCTGTTTAAACTGATAGAAAATCGAGTGCCTCTTGATTTGGTCAGTCATATTTATGTTTCTGTGCCGGAGGAAAGACAGGAAATGTTGAATCATGAGAGGCTGTATTACAAACTGATTCCAAGTTTGATTGCTGGGGGACAGGAAACGGGAGAGTTTAGTAAAGAGGAGACGCCCGAAACTCTGGCGGAAACATATGCAACGATAGAGAGGGGATTGATTTATGACTGGTGTATAAAAGGGGGGAAGGGCAGTCTCAGTGAAATGGGACAGAAGATATTGCCGGCATATTTAACATCTATGTTAGCCTGATTATGGTGTGTTAAGGGGGAAACGTATGAAAAAAACAGCACCAGTATTTATTTTGACAGCAGGAATCCTGTGGGGATGTCTGGGAATCTTTGTGCGGAAATTAAATGCACATGGCTTGTATTCCATGGATATCGTATCACTTCGTGCGGTGGTAACCTGCCTGTGCATGGCACTTTTTTTGGAATTTTATGACCGAACCTTATTTAAGATACATTTGAAAGACATTTGGTGCTTTGCGGGGACGGGAATTTGCAGTATTGTATTTTTCAATTTCTGTTACTTTAAAGCAATGGCAATGACATCTTTGTCGGTAGCTGCGGTATTGTTGTACACAGCGCCGGCGATTGTTATGGTGCTGTCGTTTTTTTTGTTTCAGGAACCATTTACAAAGAGAAAAATAATTGCACTGGTTTTCACGTTTACGGGATGTGTGTTGGTAACCGGTGTTATTACCAATCCGGGAAATGTGTCTGCTGGCGGTATTTTGTGTGGTCTTGGAGCAGGACTTGGATATGCACTGTATTCTATCTTTGGAAGATATGCGATAAAGAAAGGGTATCATACCCTGACCATTACTTTTTACACATTCCTGATTGCCGGCATTGGCACGTTCTTTTTTGCGGATTTGAAAAAAATATTTGCGGTGATAACAGAAAGCGCAGGAATGTTCGGTTTTGGCATGGCATTGGGAATTGTGGGTACGGTACTTCCTTATATGACATATACGGTGGGTTTGCAGTTTGTTGATAACAGTAAGGCGTCAATTATTGCGTCCATCGAACCGGTGACCGCGACACTGCTAGGCATGATATTATACGGTGAAGATATGACGATTTCAGGATTGGTGGGAATGGTTTTTGTTCTCATCGGACTATTTATTTGCCGCTAATACAATTCAGGCAGCACTTTTTTTGTGATTTCTAAAAATTTTGCCGCAGCAGGTGACATCGTTTCTTTTGATTTCATTGCAATTCCTAAATCTCGGGAATAATAAGGCTCCAGAATATAACTGTTCACCTGATTTTCTAAATTTCGCAACGTCAATTTGGGTAATATACTGACACCCATTCCCTCAGATATCAATGAAATAATTGTATGGTCGTATGTAGACGAAAATCGCATTTTCGGTGTTGTATTCGAAGACTCCAGTGCATAGTGGATATCATAATCCGTTCCCTGTGCAGAAATGATAAAATCTTCCTCGTGAAAATTCTTGATGGGAAAGATGTTGTTTTCCGGGGCGGGATAATCCTTCGGCACAACAGCGACTAAGGGGTCTTCGTGTAACGATATCCAATCAAGGGATTTGGTCTGGCGTTTACTCATGAATCCAAAATCTGCCCGGTCTTCTTCAATCCATGTGACAATATCATCGGTTCCTCCCTCCATCAAATGGATGTCAATGGAAGGGTAGAGTTCTCCAAAACGGTGAATAATGGGTGGCAGCCAGTTAATTGCTATGCTTGCAAAAGTGGCGATGACAAGACGCCCGGTTTCCAAACCGTTTAAATCATTGATTGTTTGTTCAAAGGATTCGTACCGGGACAGCATGGAACGAATAACCGGGAGAATCATCTCGGCATTATGAGTCAGGTGAACACCCTGTTTACTGCGTATAAACAGAGGAAAACCGAGTTCGCTTTCCAAAGATTTCAGAATATGGCTGACACCGGACTGCGTATACCCCATTCGCTCGCCGCTTTTTGTAAAGTTATTTGTTTCAGCAACATCCATGAATAACTGTAATTTTTTTATATCCATTTATATATTCCTCCTCAAGCAAAAAAAGGTGCCGGATGACGAATCCAGCACCTTTGCCTACAAACATTTACAGTTTATCATGAATTTATATCGATGACAAGTACGAGTGATATTCTGATTTTTCATGTTTGTAACAAATATAATGATAAAATATAATCACATGGGATATTAGTATGCCTTATGATACAATGCTGCGATATCTTTTTTGGTAGAACTTCTTGGATTCACTAAAATATTTCCACTTTTCATCGCATCCTCTGCCATAGCGTCAAATTTCTCCGGGTCAGCACCCACCTCTTTCAGAGAGGAAGGAATATTTAAAGAATCATTCAGCTCCCTGATTTTGTCTACCAGCATATGAGGAGTAAATTCGTCCGGTTTTGCGGGTGTTTCAGAGATATAATTATAAATTTTAAAGTATTTTCCGCAGTCAGCCAGCATATTATATTCGACGATTGTTGGAAGCAAAATGGCATTGGCTACTCCATGAGGAACATTAAAGTAGGCGCTCACCGGATGGCTCATAGCATGTACATTTCCTAAACGAGCCCATGAAAAAGCAATTCCCGCAAACAAACTTCCCACGAGCATGGCAGACGCAGCCTCTTCATTTGTGCGATTCGCTGCATACCGACGAATATTTCCGCCGATTAACTCCATTGCTTTTTCGCTCATTGCCTCTGAAAAAGGGGAGGCATCTGTGGAAAGGTAAGCCTCTAAAGCGTGAATCAGTGCGTCAATTCCACAGGAGGCAGCTACACTTGGCGGTGCTGTCATAATGAGGGAAGGGTCTAAAATGGCATAGGATGGTAACAATTTATAACTGAATACGGTTAATTTATAGTCACGACTGTGGTCTGTAATAACAGAAAATGCGGTAACCTCAGAACCGGTACCGGCAGTTGTCGGAATGGCAATCAAAGGAATAATTTCTCCGGGAACTTTATCGGCTCCTTCGTATTCGGTAATACTTCCACCATATTTGGCAAGAATGCCGACTGCTTTTGCAACATCCATCGGTGAGCCGCCTCCTAAAGCAACAATGAAATCCGCCTTGCTGGCGAGAAATGCACTCGTTGCTTTGTCTACTGTCTCAACCGAAGGATTTCCTTCTGTTTCTGTAAATTCATCCGCAGTGACGCCTGCTTTGCCAAGAGAATCTATGCAAGTTTGAACAGTTCCCATTGCTTTTAAATGGGGACCTGAAATGATAAATGCGTGTTTGCCGCTGAGTTTTTGTGCCAGTTCAGGCAATTTTCCGATACTTCCTTTTCCAAATACAATATTCTGCGGAATTGAAAATGTAAAGTCATTCATAGGTATGACCTCCTTTAATAAAATTTGTGGTTCAAGTATAGTTTCTAATGTTTTCTGCTGTCAATCGTTTCAGACCGTTCAATCTGTCATATGCAGGATGAAGAAATGTAATTATGGCTGCGGGAGTGCTGAAAATCGAAGGTATGAATGATTGTCATGTTAAACAATAGAAAGCTGCGTTTCACAAATGAAAAAAATGCGAGTACAATCAAGGCAGCTTGAGAGAAAGGAGACGTAAGACATGGCGGAACGATTTCAATTTTTCTTGAAACAGCATATCGGAGTGCCGTCTGTTCCAGTGGTTGTGCGTGGGGACAAAGTAAAGCGCGGACAGCTCGTTGCACGAAAAGAAAAAAATGTGCAAAACAATTTGCTTGGGGCAAATATTTATACCAGCGTATCCGGTGTTGTGGAAGATGTAACAGAAGACAGAGTCGTCATCTCAGCGGACGAGAAGCAGACAGAGGAGTATGTTTGTTTAAAATCGAAAGAGCCGTTCGCTTTAATTGAAGAAGCGGGAATCGTCGGTTTAGGCGGTGCTGGTTTTCCTACCTATGCGAAACTTTCAAAACCATTTGAAAATGGCGGGATTGTCATTGTGAATGCTGCCGAGTGCGAGCCGATTTTATCGCACAATATTAAAAGAATTGAAGAAAATCCAAAACAACTGATTCGTGGCTTAGAAATCGTTATGAAGATTGTAAATGCTTCAGAAGGAGCGATTGCAATCAAAGAAAAACATGACAAGGCAATTTCTTCTTTAACAAGGGAAATAGAAAATTCAAATATACGAGTCGCTTTACTGCCGGATATGTACCCTATGGGTGAGGAGAGAGCAATTATCCGGGAGGTGCTTGGAACGGTTTTATCTGTGAACAGCCTGCCAATGGAGGCAAATGCCATTGTTATCAATGCAGAAACCGTATGCCGGATTCAAGAGGCAGTTGATTTGAAAAAGCCGTTGATTGACAAGGACCTTACGGTGGCAGGAAAGATAAAAGGCAATGAAGAATCAAAGTTGGTTCAGACTTTTAAAAATGTTCCATTGGGTATGTCGGTGGAAGATGTCTTTGCGATGGCTGGCGGTGTCGCAGAGGGATACGGCGAAATCATTATGGGAGGACCATTTACCGGAAAGAGAACAAATTTGCAGGAACCGATTCTCAAAACGACCGGTGGTCTGATTGCAGCCGAGTGTTTTATGAAAGGTCCTGAGAAAATCGGGCTGCTTGTATGTGCCTGCGGCGGCGATAAAGCCAGATTGGAACAGATTGCACAGAGCATGGGTTCCGATGTCGCAGGCGTAGAATATTGTAAACAGGCAAAAGAAGTAAAGAATACTAGAAAATGCGAAAATCCGGGACGTTGTCCGGGACAGGCACAAAAAGTTATGGCACTGAAAAAAGCGGGGGCAGAGGCAGTATTGATTAGCAACTGTACCGATTG
>CAZFHT010000110.1:0-6031 GCA_964518785.1 uncultured Eubacterium sp. | reverse complement strand
TGGATGGACTTGCCATAAAACTTTTCATCCTGGGGATCCTCCTTATTAATCTTCTTCAATTCGTCAGCGTCCGGTAAATGTCCGAAAGCCTTCTGCCGACCTAAATGTCTTTATGTTAAAAATACCTTACCGGGGCATTGGTTCGGGTACTTTTCACGTCACAGTATCATATTATATAATATTCACGTTTTTCTGTCAATACTTTATTTCCATCAACATCAACCCCTGAGGCGGTGAAGTGGGACCTGCCATGCTCCGGTCATTCCCCTCCAGTGCCGCCTTTACCATGTCAGCAGACCGCCGCCCTTGTCCTACTTCCACAAGGGTTCCCGCAATAATCCGAACCATATTATATAAGAAACCATTCCCGCTGATTCGAATGAGAATTTTCCGACCGCCATTGCCATACGGCAGTTTTTGTTCTTCTAATGTCACATCATAAATCGTTCTCACCTTGCTCTTCACCTGACTTCCGGCAGAACAGAAAGCAGAAAAATCATGAGTTCCAATCAGCATATTGGCAGCCTCTCTCATTTTATCCAAATCCAGTTTATGATAGACGTGGTAGCTGTATCTCTGCTCTGTCGGTATCTGAATCTTTGTGTTCAAGATGGTGTATTCATAGGTCTTGACACTGTCACAGTATCGAGGGTGGAAATCCGCCGGCACCTCCTCCGATTTCTGAACCCGTACCGTCTCCGGCAGACGCTGGTTCAAAGCTATGGCAATTTTCTCCGGCGGGATTCTTGTCTCTGTATCAAATACCGCCACATTTCCTCTGGCATGAACCCCGGAATCGGTTCTGCTTGCTCCTATGACCTCGACCTCCTCCTGCAACAGACTCCGCAGTGCATTTGTCAGCACTCCCTCCACCGTAACCGCATTATTCTGAATCTGCCACCCGGCAAAATCCGTTCCATCATAGGCAATAATCAATCGGATTCTTTTCATTCTGTTCCATCCTTTCTCCACTCTGCCTTTTTCCGCCTGTCAGAAAGGGAGCCAGTGTGTCACCATAATGACAGCGAAAATGTAAATCAGCAGAACAGCATAAATTACATAATCCGAAGTCTGGTACTGCAATGGTTTCATTTTCGTCCTGCCCTCTCCGCCATGATAGCACCGGGACTCCATAGCCATGGCGAGGTCATACGCACGTCTGGTAGCCGAGACAAGCAGAGGCACAAGAATCGACACCATCGCCCTCATGCGTTTCCACAAATTTCCCTCTTCAAAATCTGCCCCTCTGGCACTCTGGGCATTGATAATCCGGTTTGCCTCCTCCATGAGAATCGGTATAAAACGCAATGCCAGTGACATCATCATGGCGAAATCATGTACCGGCACCTTCACCTTTTCCAATGGTTTCAGCAGCGTTTCAATTGCGTCGGTCAACTGATTCGGCGTTGTCGTATAAGTCAGCATAGAAGAACCAATGATTAAATAAATCAGACGCATTGTCATAAAAAGCGCTTTGCGAATTCCCTGCCATGTAATGGTGATAAACTGCCAGTGAAAAATGACATCTCCCTTTGTCCAGAACAAATTGAAAAATCCGGTGAACACAAGCAGAACCACAATCGGTTTCAGTCCCTTTCTTATGTAAGAAAAAGGAACCTTCGACATTTTTATCAAAGCAGCAAGAAACAAGGTCACAACGACGTATCCTGCAAAACCGCTAAATATAAATAATGATATAAGGTAGACAAAAACACCTACCACTTTTACCCTCGGATCCAGCTTGTGTATATTGGAATCCGCCGGATAATATTGTCCTATCGTTATATCTCGTAACATAAAAGCCAGCCCTTCTTTATTATGAAATCGACCACGCAGCAAGAATACTTTGTACCGCCTGCTCTACTGTAATGGCATTGTGAGGCAAATGAATTCCTCTCCTTGCCAGCCCCTCCATCACATACGTTACCTGAGGAGCCATCAGCCCAATTTTCTCCAGTTCTTTATAATGAGAAAAAACCTCCTCCGGCGTTCCGTCATATTGAACCCTTCCGCTGTTCATCACTATCAGCCGTTCAACGTATTTTGCCATGTCCTCCATGCTGTGGGACACAATAATGACCGTTATCTTTCTCTCTTTATGAAGTCTCGCAACCAAATCCAGTATTTCATCTCTTCCCTCCGGGTCCAGTCCCGCTGTCGGTTCATCCAGAATAAGAACCTCCGGCTCCATGGCAAGCACTCCGGCAATGGCAACCCGGCGTTTCTGTCCTCCCGACAGCTCCAGCGGAGACACATCCAGTAAATCTTCTCCAATTCCCACCTGCTTTAATGCCTCAAAGGAATGTAACTCAACCTCTAACTGGGACATGCCGATATTCTTTGGTCCAAATTGCACATCATCAATTACGGTGCTTTCAAAAAGCTGATGCTCCGGATACTGAAATACCAGTCCCACTTTACTTCTCAATTCCTTCAGCGAAAAATCTTTGTCGCTGATGTCTTTTCCATTATAATAAATCCCACCGGAATCCGGTTTCAGTAATCCATTAAAATGCTGAATCAGTGTTGATTTACCGGAGCCGGTATGACCGATTAAGCCGATAAACTCACCATCTTCAATCTTGAGATTCACCTTTTCCAGTGCCTTCTTTTCATAGGCAGTTCCTTTGCTATAAATATGCTCCAATTCATTTACAAGAATAGCCATTTCTCTGCCTCCTATTTCTCAAAATTTGCAGCAATGGCAGCCGCCAGCTCCTCTGCTGTCAGCACACCCTCCGGAATCATCATCCCCTTCTTTCTCAACTGGTGAGCAAGCAAGACGACCTGCGGAACATCCAGATGATACTGTTGCAGCTTATCAATCCGGGAAAAAATTTCCCCCGGCGTTCCCTCCATTACAATCGTTCCTTTATCCATAACGATAACCTTGTCGGCGTCAACGACCTCCTCCATATAATGAGTAATCCAGATTACCGTAATTTTTTCCTTTTTATTCAAATCCTTTACTGCCTTCAAGACTTCCTTTCTGCCAATCGGATCCAGCATGGCAGTCGCCTCATCCAGCACAATACATTTCGGTCTCATTGCCAAAATTCCCGCAATGGCAACCCTTTGTTTCTGTCCCCCCGATAAATTATTCGGGGATTGCTTTCTTGCGTGTAACATTCCGACTTTTTTCAGGGAATCCTCCACCCGTTCCCAAATCTTTTTGGTAGGAACACCCAGATTCTCCGGTCCGAAGCCCACATCCTCTTCCACCACATTATTTACAATCTGATTATCCGGATTTTGAAAAACCATGCCAACCCGCTGACGAACCTCCCAAAGCATTGTTTCTTCCGAGGTGTCAATGTTGTCAACATAAACCGTCCCCTCCTCCGGCACAAGCAGTGCATTAATGTGCTTAGCCAAAGTAGATTTCCCACATCCGTTATGTCCGAGAATGGCGACAAAATCTCCCGGCGCAACTTGAAAAGAAACATCATTTACCGCTGTTTCCACCGCAACAATATTCTTCTCCTCGTCCCTTCGTATGTAGTCAAATTTTATATGTTCCGCCCGAATCATTGCCATTCTCCTTTTTTCGTTACTATCCAAGGTATTCAAGGACTTATGTACGGAAAAAGGGACTGCCAAACGACAGTCCCTATATTTTGCTATCACATTATACTAATTCAATAACAACTTCCATTGCCGCATCACCTTTACGCGGTCCGATTTTGATAATTCTTGTATAACCACCATTACGGTCAGCATACTTAGGTGCAATCTCATCGAAAAGGATGTTAGTAACATCAATTTCTTTTGTTGCCTTTTTCTTACCTGCGGTTGCTGCAGGAACTTCTTTAACCGGGTAAAGCATTTTTTTCATCTGACGTCTTGCGTGAAGTCTGGACGGATTATCCTTCTTGATTTCTTTGTCTACTGTATCGTAAACAGTTACTTTCTTGCCGTCAACAACTTCTTTTACACGCTTGCCGTCTTTATCCTTCTGAGGCACTTTAGCCTGAACTGTCACTGTCTCGTAATTATCTTTTTCACGAACAGCCAATGCAATCATACCTTCAGCAATTTTGCGGATTTCTTTTGCTTTTGCTTCTGTCGTAACAATTCTACCATGATACAACAGATTGGTCACCTGATTTCTCAGCAAAGCTTTTCTCTGGCTGGAAGTTCTTCCAAGTTTTCTATAGCCTGCCATTGTATTTCCTCCTTGTTAACACGATTGATTATTCCGTTTCTCCCGTACTGAGAGACAAACCAAGTTCTTTCAATTTAGCCAGCACTTCCTCAAGGGATTTGCGGCCAAGATTACGAACCTTCATCATATCTTCTGCGGTTTTGTTAGTCAACTCTTCAACAGTATTGATACCGGCTCTCTTCAGGCAGTTATATGAACGAACGGAAAGCTCCAGTTCATCAATGTTCATATCCATTACCTTCTGAGACTCATCTTCCTCTTTCTCAACAATGACTTCTGCCATCTTTGCCTTTTCAGACAAGTCAATGAAAGAATTAAGATGCTCGCTCAACACTTTTGCAGCAAGGCTGACAGCCTCATCCGGCTCCAGAGTACCATTCGTAAGTACATCCAGTGTCAATTTGTCGTAGTCGGTAATCTGACCGACACGAGTGTTTTCAATCTTTATGTTAACTCTCTCTATCGGAGTGTAAATGGAATCAATCGGAATTACGTCGATTGCCATATCATCCCTTTTGTTCTTATCGGAGCTTACATATCCACGTCCGTTTGTCACAGTCATTTCAATGTAAAGTTTGCTGTCTGCACCGCCATTTAAGGTAGCGATAACCTGATCCGAATTGACAATCTCGATATCAGAGTCACATTTAATATCTGCTGCTGTCACAACACCCTCGCCATGTGCGTCGATAAACATCATCTTTGGAGTAGTAAGATCCTCACTGTTGTTTTTAATCGCAAGGTTCTTGATATTCATAACGATTTCCGTTATATCTTCCTTCACTCCTGGAACTGAGCTGAACTCATGTACCACGCCGTCAATCTTTATCTGGCTCACTGCTGTACCAGGCAAAGATGAAAGCATTATCCTTCTCAAAGAATTACCCAAAGTAGTTCCGTATCCTCTTTCAAGTGGTTCTACTACAAAACGTCCATATTTTTTATCTTCTGAAATTTCAGCAATTTCAATTCTTGGTTTCTCAAATTCAAACACTACTGGACCCTCCTTTTGGGATTACTTAATTACTTAGAGTACAACTCGACAATAAGCACATCATTTACCGGCACATCAATTTCTGCTCTGCTTGGAATCTCTTTAACCGTTCCGGACAAAGTTTCCTGGTTTGCTTCCAACCATGCAGGTACCAGTCTGGCACCAGTCACTTCAAGGATGTCTTTATATCTCTGAGCTCCTTTGAACTTTTCTTTAATTTCAATCACATCTCCGGCTTTTACCTGATAAGATGGGATATTTACGCACTTGCCGTTAACAAGTACATGCTTGTGGTCAACAATCTGTCTTGCCTCTTTTCTTGTTCTGGCAAATCCAAGACGGAACAAAATGTTATCCAGTCTCAGCTCTAACAGAATCATCAGGTTATCACCTGTTGTACCATATTTCAATTTCTGAGCCTTTGCAAAATAGTTACGGAAAGGTTTCTCAAGAACGCCGTAAATAAATTTTGCTTTCTGCTTTTCTCTCAACTGCTGTCCGTACTCGCTCAGTTTCTTTCCGGATTTGGCATTTCTCTTGGACTTCTTGTCAATTCCCAAATATACCGGATCCAAGTCAAGAGATCTACATCTTTTCAAAACAGGGGTCATATCTCTAGCCATTATATCTTTCCTCCTAAACTCTTCTACGTTTTGGTGGTCTACAACCATTGTGTGGAACAGGTGTAACATCCTGAATACTTGTTACTTCGATACCGCAAGCCTGAATTGCACGGATTGCTGCCTCTCTTCCTGAACCAGGTCCCTTAACCATTACTTCTACTGACTTCAAACCATGAGGCAATGCAGCCTTTGCTGCTGTCTCTGCTGCCATCTGAGCTGCATATGGGGTAGATTTCTTAGAACCTCTGA